>CADBSB010000017.1 GCA_902797235.1 uncultured Ruminococcus sp.
GGAAAAAGAACACAAAAAGTCGATATCTACTACAGAATCATAGGAAATATCGACCGATAACAAAAACTCCCCAATCTGTGTGTTGAGTTGAGAGCGTTGGGGGTTCCCGTAGCGACACCTTATTTCTTCAAGCTCTCGTCAAACGCCTTGACGATGTTGCTTATCTTTTTCTGCGTCTGTTTTGTATAGCTGTTGAGCTTTGCGGAGACGCCCGTTTCGGATCTCTGGCGGAGCAGGTCGCGGACAAAGGAGCCGATGCCGTCGTACATATTGGCGTACGCCATATCGAAAACTCTGTGTCTTACTATTATATCTATCATATCCGCGGATTCCGCGTCGCGCGTCATCCTGCGCTTTAAGATATTCTCCTTCAACGCCGGCGTTACGATATTATACGCCTCGCTTGCGAGCGCCTCAATGATTATCGAAACGTATTCGCGGTTCTGCTCTCTCACCGTCGTCGGTACGCATATCATGCTTATCGCGCCGTTGACGAACGACTGGTAATCCGTTTGCAGCTCGTTGAACTTCGGTTCCGGCAAAATTCCGTAATCGTTATCCATTTCACGCATGAACTGTTCTGAATGGCCGAGGTTCGCGTCGTAAAACATGGCGCGTCCGTCGACGAAGATCTTTATCGTGTTGATCTCATACGCTTCTTCCGTCTCAAAATTCGACTTGTTCGTTATTATCGTCTCATATATTTTTGCGTATATCGCCGTATCGCGCTCTATCTGCGGCTCATAGTACGGGACGTCGTCATCGTCCTTCGTAATGAGCATACCGCCCGCGGCGTAATAAAATGAGTAGGGAACGTTTAAAAAGTACGCCGTGAGGCCGAACACGTCCGCGTCGCTGTCGCGGCTGATCTTGCCGTCACCGTCCATATCCTGCGATATGTCCTTCGTGTATTCTATCAGTCTGTCAAACGTCCATTTTCCGTCGCGCACGAGCTGATACGGATATTGAAGGTCGTGCTTATCGAACATATTCTTGTTGAAGTACAGACACGACGTCATGCTGAAGCTCGTCGGGCTTATATCGCCGTTCAACATCATCAGATTGTTGCGGATAGAAAATCCGTTTCCTATATCCTTGTCCCACCACGGCTTTGAAACGTCCACGTACGGCAGCTTTTCAAACGGCAGAACGTAGTTGTTCTGCGCGAGCGACGCACCGTTTACCATATGCGCAAAGCACAGATCGTACTCGTCCGACCCGGATTTCACCGCTCTGCTGACTCTGTTCGTCACCGCCTGGTAGCTGTCGACCGTTATATCGAGCTTGATTTTGAACCGTTCCTCAACGTTTAAATTGCGCGTATATACCGCGTCGTGCAAAGGATCGGCTGTCAGATGATCCTCGGTGAAAACATCCTTTTCCGATACCTGCGTCGTTATTATTCTGAAAGTCCTGCCGCCGAAATCCGCTTCGGGCAGACCGTCCGGCGCCTTTGTCTCCTCCGGCTCCGTTGTGACGGTATCAACTCCGGTATCCGTTTCGGCCGCGGTCGTATCCGTCGTGACGGGCTTCTGCTCCGCGCATCCCGTCATAAAGCCGGTCACGGCAAGCAGCAGCGCAAAAACGATGCACAAAACTTTTTTCATACTATCGCCTTTCCTTTGTATTCGTTATTTTCATTATACCTTATCAACGCGGATTTGTCAAGACCGCTGTGACAACAAATATGAAAGTATAAGTAAAACCGTGTTTTTTATGCCGTTCATATGTGTGCGCTCCATTCCGTGCGAGGCGTGGACGCCCGTACCGATGAGAGCGCCGGGGATATCGTGGCCGCTTCTGTACATCGCGCCGATGTCGGAGCCGTAATACGGATATATATCGACGGCAAAGTCAAGCCCGTTTTCCTTTGCAAGGCCGACGAGTTTGTTCGTCAAAGTATAGTCGTACGGACCGCCGCTGTCCTTTGCGCAGATCGACACCTTGTATTCGTCGCAGGCAAGGTCCTTGCCGATACAGCCCATGTCGACGCAGAGCATTTCGGTAATGTCCTCCGGTACCCACGACGCGCCGTGGCCGACTTCTTCATATATTGTGATAAGCATTTTCACCGTATGCGGCAGCTTTATTTTTTCCTCGTTTATGATGTGCGCCGCGGTCAGAAGGCACGCGACGGACGCCTTATCGTCGATAAAGCGGGATTTTATGAAGCCGGACGGCGTGAACTCCGTTTTCGGCTCTATAAAGATATAGTTCCCGTTTTCTATCCCTAACTTTTCTATATCCTCCCTGCCCTTCACCACCTCGTCAAGGCGGACGTACATATTCTCCTCGTCTCTTTTTCTTGATTCCGCGTCGTTATAGACGTGCGCCGCGGGCGAGCGCGACAAAAACGTGCCCGTATATTTTCTGTTATCCCGCGTGAGCACCGTACAGTATTCCCCGTCAAGCGTGTTGAGCATCGGACCGCCGACGCGTGTGAAGGTGATATCGCCGTTATCGTCGATATGGCGCACCATGGCGCCGAGCGTATCGCAGTGCGCGGCGCAGCCGATTACGGTACCGTCTTCACCTTTCAGCGTTATTATCCCGCATCCCTTGCGCGTCATTTCAAACTCACAGCCGTTTTTTTCGCACATAGCCTTGACGACCGGCATCACCTCGTGATAATAGCCGGACGGGCTCGGCGTGTTCATCAACGTGTAAAGCGTGTTTTTGTAATATTCCTCGTATTGTGTAAAATCTACCATACCCATACCCCTTATATATTTTATTCTTCCGTTTTGAATTCAACGCGGTATAAATACGCGCGGCGGCCGGCGTTCGATGTCACGTACATCACGCCGTCGATGATATTTACCGATTCCGATTCCGCGTCGTTTTTCAGCTGCAGCGGTATCAAAGCCAACAGCTCCCCGCCCCAGTCGTACACGCGGAATTCCTGCTTATACCCGTTCTGAGACGATCTTACGAACCATACGGCGTCCTCCGCGGCAAAGACGCCCTGTGAGAGCGTTCCCGGCGGCGTCACGTCCTTGGTTTTCACGTGGCCGCGCTCGCCGTTCCAGAAATCGAGCGTTTCACCGCACCAGCGCGCCGAAGCGTACGCGTCGCGCTCGGGGCAGTAGCCCATGGCGAAAAACGGCTGCTCGAGCGTTCCCTTTTCAAGCACCGCGAGGCTGTCTTTGTCAACTATCGAATAACCGTTCCAGCATTCGGTGAGCGTGCCCTGACAGGACGTCACGTAATACGCGGATAACTTCGGCACGTACGCTATATTGTTTGCGTGCTCTGCGTATATCGGTCCGTCGCTCGTCTTTACAAGCTCGCCGTTCTTATCGAATTTGCATAAAAGCGTGCATTCCTCGCCCTTTTTGTCGAATTTATTGAAGGCGACGACCCAGTTTTCCCCGTCAAAGCAGCAGCCCTGCGCCGTAGTATAATCCTTTTCCGGACATTTGAAGGTCATTATCTTCACGCCCTCCGCGGTAAGAGGCTTGGATAAGTCAAGCTCGAAGCGCGGCGGCGCCTCCGTCTCGGTCACGGTTTCCGTCGTCTCCTCCGTGACGGTTTCCGTCTCCGTTTCGGTCTCTATCTGTCTTGTCGTTGTTATTTCATCAGTCACAACAGTCTTCCCCGCGCACCCCGCGAAAAAAACGCAGACCAAAATCAGAAAAAACGCAAAACCGATACACAATATGTTTTTCATCTTATTACCTATATTATTCTTTATTCTTTCACCGCGTACAGCGCGGTCTTTCTTTTCTCTTTCCGGAAAAATATCACAAAGCATATCAGATGCGCAACACCCGTCAGCGCCCACGAAAGCGGGTACGACATATAAAGCGTTTGAAGCGACCTGTCTGCGGCGAAAACGGTAAAGATCCACACCACGCGGAACGCGCACGCGCCGAGAAGCGCGACGATCATCGACACGGTCGAATGACCTATACCGCGCACGGAATATGAAAGAGTGTCCATAACGCCGCACAAAAGGTAGGTCGACGCTATTATCATCAGCCTTATCCGGCCGTACCGAATGACCTCCGGGTCGGGCGTTTCCGCGTTTGTATAAAAGCCGATAAGAGTGCCGGATAACAGCACCGCCAGCGCGCCCATAGCGATCCCTATGCCGGCGGCGAGCGCGCCGCACTGGAGCACGGTCTTCTTTATCCTGTCGAATTTGCCCGCGCCGTAGTTCTGCGAAACGAAGGACATCGCCGCCTGCGCCGCTGAGTTCATTGCGGTGTAAATAAAGCCCTCTATGTTCTGCGCCGCCGTGTTCCCGTCCATAACGACGGAGCCGAAGGAGTTGACGGACGACTGAATCAGTATGTTCGAGATAGAGAAAACGGAGCCCTGTATGCCGGACGGAAGTCCGATTTTAAGTATGAGGATAAGCTCTTTTTTGCTTATTTTCAGCGTTTTTTTCGTGATTTTGCAGGACGTATCCGTTTTTATCAAATAAATTATGACCATCACGGCGGACAAAGCCTGCGAAACGATGGTCGCGATCGCAACGCCCGCCACGCCCATTTTGAAGACGATGACGAGGAGCAGATTGAGCCCTACGTTCACGAGCCCGGACGTAGCAAGGTATATGAGCGGTCTTCTCGTATCGCCGCAGCCGCGCATTATAGCGGAGCCGAAATTATATACCATACTGCCCGGTATACCTATGAAATATATTTTCATATATAAGACAGAGCGGTCGATGACGTCGTCCGGCGTGCCCATGGCCGTCAATAGCGGCCTGGCTAAGAAAAAGCCGACGACGGCAAGGAACGCGCCGCCTATGAGAGAGACGAGGAACGCGGTGTTCGACGTTCTGCTCACACCGCCGTGATCGCCCTGGCCGTAATACCGCGCCGCGACGACGCAGCCGCCGACGGAAAGCCCTATGAACACGTTTACTATGAAGTTTATGAGCGCGCTCGTCGCGCCGACCGCGCCGATGGACCCGGGCTCCGCAAACTTTCCGACGACTATCATATCCGACGCGTTGTATAAAAGCTGCAGCATACCCGCGAGCACGACGGGAACGGTGAATTTTACGATCTTGGGAAAAAGCTTTCCCTCGGTCATGTTTATGTTAAAGTCTTTCAAAACGTATCTCCATACTTTGTACTGACTAAATTATATTCCTCATATATGAACAATTCAACGCTTACGAAAAGATAAATAAAACCTTTGTCTCTGCCCCATGCGCGTGGCCTGCGATTCAAACCAGATACTTTCGTACGGCTTTAATCTGCTCTTGTCCTTTTTCAGCCGTCTGTACCGGTAGCGGACCGCGGACGGAAGGCTTACGAGGAATATCATGAAAGGACCGAAGACGCAGTTCTGCAAGCCGTGACCGTGCTCGTGCCATTTTAAGTTTTTGTCCGCGCCTTCTTGTGTGAAAATGAAGACGCCGAGCGAAAAACCGCCCCAGCCGCGCCCGTATTCATAACAGACGCAGTTTCCGACGCGGCTCCGCTTTGCGCCCATAAGACGCATGAAAAGCGCGGTCACGGCGCCCGCCGCCGTTATCGGCAAGCCCCACGTAAACGACAGCAAATAGAAAATAAAAGGTAACATATATCCTCTGAAAATGAAATTTGATATTTATAATCCTGCAAATCCGGGCATTTTGATCCGTTTTTCAAGCGGTTTACGCATAACGCGGCAAGGCGATTTTCGCCCGTATCACGCAAAACGTATCAATAATTACTCGTAAACATTTGATTATTACTTATGTAATATATTATATCTTGTTTTTATGACTTTTTCAAGTGCCGCGGGGCAAAAAATCATTTTGCAAGATAGGTTATATAAAAAATTCACGATTTGATACCATATTATCCATTGATTAAAAGCGCTTCTTATGGTATAATCCGTCATGATTACATATAATTGTAAAGTGAGGTTTATATATATGAAATTTGAAAACGAAGCATTGACCGAAAACAAATACGTACTCGACTGGATCGAGGATATGGCGAAGCTCACCAATCCCGATAAGATCGTCTGGATCACGGCCGACGAGGAACAGCTTGAAGCGCTGCGCAGGGAGGCCTGCTCGACGGGTGAGCTTACGAAGCTGAACGAGGAGCTTTTACCGAACTGCTATCTGCACCGCACCGCCGTGAACGACGTTGCGAGAGTTGAGGCGCGCACCTTTATCTGCACGAGAAAGAAAGAGGACGCGGGCAACATAAACAACTGGATAGACCCCGTTGAATGCTATGAAAGACTTACGAAATTATACAGAAATTCAATGGTCGGCAGGACCATGTACGTCATACCGTACGCGATGGGACAGCTCGGCTCGGAATTTGCAAAATACGGCGTTGAGCTGACGGATTCGATATACGTCGTGCTTAACATGGTGATAATGACGCGCGCGGGCAGAAACGTGGGCAAATATCTTGACGAGAGCTTTATCAAGGGTCTGCACAGCAAGGCCACGCTCGATCCCGACAACCGCTACATATGCCACTTCCCCGAGGACAACACGATCTGGAGCGTAAACTCCGGTTACGGCGGAAACGTACTGCTCGGCAAAAAGTGCTTTGCTTTGCGTATCGCCTCCTACCTCGGCAGAAAAGAGGGCTGGATGGCTGAGCATATGCTCATACTGGGATTGCAGTCACCCGACGGAATAATCAAATACGTGGCTGCGGCGTTCCCGTCCGCCTGCGGCAAGACCAATCTTGCAATGCTCATACCGCCGGAATACTACAAGAAAAAAGGCTATAAGATCTGGTGCGTGGGCGACGATATAGCGTGGCTCAGGATCGGACGCGACGGCAGACTTTGGGCGGTCAACCCCGAAAACGGCTTCTTCGGCGTCGCTCCCGGCACGAACGAGCATTCCAACCCGAACGCTCTGGCGGCAACGAAGCGTGACGCGATCTTCACAAACGTCTGCCATGATCTCGACACCAACACCGTATGGTGGGAGGGCTTAAACGATAACCCGCCGAAGAACGCGCTCAACTGGAAGGGCGAGAAGTGGGATTACAGAACGTACGATAAAAACGACAAGATAAACACGTCCGGCGCGCATCCGAACTCCCGTTTCACGGCTGTTGCAAAGAACTGCCCGTGCGTATCGCCGGAATTCGACAATCCCGACGGTGTGCCGCTGTCCGCGATAATCTTCGGCGGCAGACGTGCTAAGACCGCTCCGCTCGTATACCAGTCATTCAACTGGCAGCACGGAACGTTCGTCGGCAGCATAATGGCGTCGGAGACGACGGCTGCCGCGGCGGGCGCGATAGGCGTTGTACGCCGTGACCCGATGGCGATGCGTCCGTTCGTCGGCTACGACATGGGCGATTACTGGGCACACTGGCTCGACATGGGCAAAAAGATCCCGAATCCGCCTAAGATATTCCACGTCAACTGGTTCAGGACCGATGACGAAGGTCACTTCATCTGGCCGGGCTTCGGCGAGAATATGCGCGTGCTTATGTGGATACTCGCCCGCTGCGACGGCAAGGCCGACGCGAAGGAAACTCCGATCGGCTACGTACCGTACGACAAGGATATCAACCTTGAAGGCATCGACATAACACCTGAAACGCTGTCCTACCTGCTCTCGATAGACGTCGCCTCCTGGAAAGAGGATATAGAAAATATTAAGGAATTCTATAGCTTCGTCGGCGACAGAGTGCCGAAGGAACTGAAGGATGAGCTTGCGGCGCTTGAAAAGAGACTCGGATAATTAAGAATTCATAAAAAATCGGCTGCCGCAAATGGGCAAGCCCGATAAGGAAGTTTTTCACTGCGCGTAAATGCGGTGAGTAAGTGCGCAATTATTGAAAAGAACAGGCTGGAAATACTTCAGTCTGTTCTTTATTGTTTGTCAGA
>CADBSB010000018.1 GCA_902797235.1 uncultured Ruminococcus sp.
AGCTGACGCGCTTTGCGCGGCAATTTAGCTCTGACAAACAACAAAGAACAGACTGAAGTATTTCCAGCCTGTTCTTTTCAATAATTGGACACCTTAACTCGCGTCAGCGAATATAACTTGACGATAGTCAAATATAACTCGCCGCAGGCGAATATAACTCGGCGCCAGCCGAATATAACTTGCGAAGCAAATATCACTCGGTGTCAGCCGAATATAACTCGCGCCGGCGTTACCCTCTCTCCGCCTTTATCTTATCGTACCTTTCCTGCACGTTTTTCAAAAACGGCTCCCAGAGGTCGTTTTCGCGTATCACCTGCGGGCAGTTTTTGCCGGAGTAATCGTAGTGCTGTTTTACCTGCTTAATCGTGAGCTTGTATTTATACATCAGCTCCGCCACAAGCTGGGCGGCGTTGTCGAGCGCCTTGTAGAAATATTTCGACGGATTTTTCGTTCCGAGCGTCTCGTGGTTTACGCATATCTCGATTCCTATGCCGTTCGTGTTTCCCGCGCCCTCGCGTCCGTCTCCGGCGTGCCAGGCGCGTTCCTCCTCGGGCAGATGCTTGAATATCACCTTATCGTCGACGGTATAGTGCCACGACGTTTTCGTTCCGTCCTGCTTTATGTAATTTTTGTGGGAATTCGCGTCGGCGCCTGACGTAAAGTTGCCCGTGTTGTGTATGACTATGCTCTTTACCTTGAAATTTCCGCCCGGACGGTTGTATCTGCCCTCCGGCACGTAGTCGGCGACGACCACTATATCCTGCTTTGTGCCCTCGCCGATACGCCACGTATAGCGCTCCGGCTTTTTCTGCACGATATACGCCGTGCCCGGCCAGATCGTCTCAAACTCCGATACGAGATACCGTACCTCTACCTGCTTTATCGCCGGGTCGTTTACTATCAGATAGTCCTTGCCGTCTACCGTCTCGTACCCTATGACGCACATCAGATGACCGTTCGTCGAATAATCCGGGAAGCCGGAGCCGGACAGCTGACCTTTCTTTATCTTAACGCTGCATATGACCGGCACGTCCTTTGACAGCGCCCATTTGAGCGCCTTTATATCGTATATGTCGACGAATGCGTTATAACCGAGCTCTCCCGCGTACGCGACGTTGAACGACCAGTTGCCGTAAATCTTTTCCTTGTTGTCGTAAACGCCGTCCGCCGTGTCGCGCGTGTTGAAGCCCTTTTCGCCGTAATAGTCGCGTACCATTGATAAGGACGTCGGCGAGCAGATAACCCCGCCTATTTCCGAAACGTCGTACTGATAGCGCTTTTTCACCTTCAGCTTCACCTTATCCGTCGACGTATTTTTTGATACGGTCTGCTTATCCCTGTCCGTCGCAAACGTCACGTTATACAGTACCGGCGGCTCGTCACCCGTCTGCGTGAGCTTTATAACGAGCTTTACCGCGGTGCAGGGCTGTTTGAGCATAAGCGTGTCTATATCAAGCGTGCCGTTTTCGTCCTTTTTCGACTTGCTCTTCGACACGCCCCCGTTAACGCTCCACACGCCCCATGAGTAGGGCTCCGTATAGCTGCCGTCGGGCAGCTTTATTTTTACGGCGACCTCGACCGTGCCGCCCTTTGTGTTTGCGTTCCAGCTAATTATGAGCTTCTTGAATTCGTCGAGCTTTATATCGTTCGAAGTAAACGTTCCGACCTTGTCGGACGACTGAACGGTCAACCCGTCGTATTTGAATATCACGTTGTCGGATTTTCCTTTAAGCTCGTTTGCGGAATACATCACCGCGCGGTTGAAAAGCTTTTCATCGGATTTGTAAAAATCCTTGGTCACCGCGGACGGCAGCTTGTCCGCCTGCAATACCTTAACGTTATCCGTCGGCACGATCTGTTCCTCCTCTGTTTCCGCTTCCGTTTCAGTCTCCGTTTCTGTCTCTTTATCCGTCTGTTCTTCCGTTTCCGTATCGGTCACGGCGGCGGGGACGTCCGGCGCCCTGTTCGTTATGAAAAACACGGCGAGCCCCGCGGCGACAAGCGCCACGCCGACCGCGGCTATTATCTCTATTAAAATATTGGACTTATCTTTTTTCACGGGCGGCGCGGGCGGCGTTTCCGCCGTTTTCGCATTTTCCGGCTGCTCCGTCGCCTCGTTTTCGGGCGGTGTTTCGGGATTTTCCGCCGGTGTTTTTGCCGCTTCGTTTTCTGTTTCTGCAGTTTCAGGCGCTGTTTCTTCTTTTATTTCTTCTGTTTTTTCGTTGTCTTTATCGTCCATATCAGTACCATTTATTCGGCAAAGCAGTATTTTCCGGGAGCGAGAGTTATTATAACTCTTTTGTCCTTACGTTCAAATTCACTGTACTTATGCTCAACTCCGTTCACGGTGAACGTCTCCTTATCGGACAGCACGGGCAGATAAAGCGTTGCGGGAACGGGCGTCGCCGTCTCGTATTTGAAGCCGTTTTCGGTGCTCCAGGATGATTCTATCCTTCCGTGTCTGCTGTCGTAATGCGCTTTTACCCACGTTATCTTTTCCTGTCCCTCGGGGATCTCGGCGGGTTTTCTCGTGTCCGGCGTGGGCTGCAATATAACGCGCTCAAAGCCGTACGCCTCGGGATCGACCTCTATGCCCGCGACGTGGCGGTACATCCACTCCTCCACCGCGCCGTAGGCGTAATGGTTGAACGAGTTCATGCCCACGTCGCCGAAGCCGGTCGCCACCGTGTAGGAATTCCAGCGCTCCCATATCGTCGTCGCACCCTGGTCGACGCTGTAAAGCCACGACGGGTTGGCGGTCTGCAATAACAGCGAGTACGCAAGATCGCAAAGTCCGTTTTCCGCGAGTATCTCGTTCAGGATCCCGGCGCCGACAAAGCCGGTCGAGAGCTTGTGACCGTTGTCGATTATCTTCTTTTCAAGCGCCTTTATCGCCGCCGTCCTGTGCTCGTTATCGAGCATATCCGTCATAAGCGCGAGCAGATAGCCGGTCTGGCTGCGGTATTCGGGCTTCAGGTCGCCTTCTTCACAGTATCTTTCCGCAAACGTGGATTTTATCAGATGATACAGCGTAAGGTAATGCGCGGCGCGGTCAGCTCTGCCCGTCGCCTCCGACATTTCCGCCATCATCTTCGCGTCCTTTGCGTAGTAGGCGAGGGCGATATAGCGGTTGTCCGTCGGCTCGTATGCCAGCCAGTCGCCGTACGTCGGGTTCGGTCCCTCCATTCCGCGGGAGGCGAGCCAGCCCATGTATTTTTCCATAGATTCAAAATGCTCGTTTACGAGGTCCTTATCGTCATACATCCTCATCATAACGTACGGAACGACTATACCCGCGTCCGCCCACGCCGCGCCGCCGAAGCCTACGACGCGAACGGTCGGTATAACGTCGGGGTACATACCCTCGGGCGACTGCGAATCGCGCGCGTCGCGCAGCCACTTTTTGAAGAAGCCGTCTACGTCCGCGTTATACGCGGCGGTATTGCAGAATATCTGCGTGTCGCCCGTCCAGCCGAGACGCTCGTCACGCTGCGGGCAGTCCGTCGGTACGGTCAGATAGTTGCCGCGCTGACCCCAGATGATGTTCGATATGAGTTTATTAACTTTCGCGTGCGACGTTTCTATATATCCCGTTTCCTTCGTCGCGGAGCCGACGACCGTGCCGATCAGATTTGATATCTCAATATCATCCGACGCCGTGATTTCAATGTATCTGAAACCGTAGAACGTGAACGTCGGCAGAACGTGCATTTTCGCCTTCTCGGACAGCACGCATTGAAGCTTTGCCTTTGCGGAGCGGTAGTTTATGCTGTAAATCGAGCCCTTCGGGTTGTCGTTTCCTCTCGATTTTTCACCGCTGTCGTTAAGCATCTCGCCGAAGCGCACCATGACGGACGTGTTTTTATTGCCTGCTATATCGAACACCGGCCAGCCGACCATGTTCTGACCGAAATCGACGACCGCCGCCTGACCTTTTTTGAGCTTTAAGGAGGACGCCTTATCGGATTCGAATACTACGTTTATCTCGCCGAAATCCGTGCCGTTGTCCTTTTTGCCCTCATAGACCGTAACGGTCTTCGGGGCGACGGAGAAATCGCGCACCTGTATCGCGGGGCCGATCTGCGGGGTTATATCTATATCGTGCTCCTTCGTCTCGGCGGCGCGCCAGCCGTCCCTTGACGTCGTCTTTTTTGAATAATATCTGAAACACGGGACGTTGAAATCTATGTACTCGCCGTCCCATATGTCGGACGTCCTTATCCTGCCGCCCTTGTAGGAAAGCCAGCTTTCGTCCGTATATATATCCGTCTTGCCGTTTTTGTCTTCAATACGCACGCCCGCAAGAAAGCACAGCTCCGCGTCGGGATATGAGCCGAACGAGATGCGTCCGCCGTACCAGCCGGAGGCTATGACGGCTAAAACGACGTTTTCTCCGTCCGTCAAATAATCCTTTATATCGTAGCTGTAATACAGCACGTGCTTTTTATAATCCTCCCAGCCGGGCTTTAATTCGTCATATACGTCGCCGTTTTTGACGCGCTCGCCGTTTATATACAGATCGAACACGCCGAGGGCAGTCGCGTCTATCCTCGCGCGCTTTACGCCCTCCGCCGTAAACGTCTTTACGAACATTCCGAGACCGCCGTCGTCGCCTATCGGCTGATGCTGTTCGCTCTGCCCCGTTCCCCATTGGAACGAAGGTATCTCGATCTTTTCAAACTGCGGGCATTTTATCCATTTGCCCAGGCCTTTTGTCATTTCGTCTTTCATATATATCTCCTTATGCCGCGGCGCGCCGCGTTATTTTATCAGCTTTATAACGGTCTGTCTGTCCGTTTCGGGAAAATACTTTAAGATCCGCTCGACCATTATTTCAAACGATTCGGACGGCTTTGTTTTATACTGCGACCTGATAAGCTCCGCGCCGTACAAACTCTCCGGCGTCGCGTACTTCGCCACGCCCCAGCCGTACGTTTGTCCGTCCTTTGATTTTTCGTATACGAAATCGGCGGTAACTATGTACGTCCGCATTTGCAGGCGAGTAAAGTATTTGTCAATATCCTTGTCGTTTATCTTCTGCCGCACGTCCTTTGAGATAATGCCGCCGCTTTGAGCTATAATATCGTATACGTCCTTGTCGCGGTAGAAGACGAGCCCGTCGTCGCACCGCGCGTCGAAATCGTAGCCGTCGCGCCGGTAGTTGCAGAGGTGCGGCAGCATTTCAAGACTGACGTAGACCGCCTTGTTTTTGAAGAATTTGCCGTAGGCGCAGTTCCCTTTCCGTATGACGGGACCCTTCCACTCCCACGGTCCCGGCTTGTCCGTAAACCAGAGCGAGGGCGGGCACATTTCCTCCACGGAAAAGCCCCTTATGCTGTTTTTGAAGAACGGCAGAAACCCTATTTTTCTTGCATATCCGTCAAGCGTTTCAGCCGAGGTTATATCAAAGTTTCTCATAGCGGGTATATTATATAGTAATAATATTAAAAAAGCAAGAGAAATAAAAAACTATATGAAATTTTATACAAATTAAACAACGATTTTGTTATTATCGACAAACGGGCGCTTTTGTAAAATGGCGCGAAAAGTATCAAAAATTGCAAATAATACATTAAAAACACCGTCAGGCCGCGCAAAATGATGTATATATCGCACATACCCTGCGTTTTATGTATATACCCATATATCATTTGATATATTAGAAGTATGCCGAAAATGTAATTTACAAAGCAAATACGCGGTGCTATAATATATAATGTTTAATAATGGGCGCTGAAAATAAGCGCTTGTGAATATATATCGGAAACGATATAAGTAATTGACAGGAGTTAAAATTTATGAACAAGGTCACGATAATAGGCGCGGGCAGAGTCGGATCGACGATAGCGTATACGCTTGCCGTCCAGGGGCTTGCCTCCGAGATAGTTCTTGTAGACATAAACGGCGCGAGAGCCGAGGGCGAGGCGGTGGATATCCGCCAGGGCACGCCGTACTGCAACCCGTGTCAGATATACGCGGGCGACTACACAGACGCGAAGGGCTCGAACATCGTAATAATCACGTCCGGTATCGCGAGAAAGCCCGGACAGACGAGGATCGACCTTGCGCAGACTAACGTAAACATTATGAAGAGCATAATACCGAGCATAACGAAGGCGGCGCCGGACGCGTATTACATAGTCGTGTCGAACCCCGTCGATATACTCACGTACACGCTCTGTAAATACTCGGGCCTCCCCGAAGCGAAGCTGATAGGATCGGGTACTATACTCGACACGGCGCGTTTAAGGGCGAAGCTGTCCGAGCATTATATGATAAACACGAGAAACATCCACGCCTACGTTTTAGGCGAGCACGGCGAATCGTCGTTCATACCGTGGTCGCTCGTCAACATTTCAAACGTGCCGATAAAAGAGTACAGAAACTCGTTCAATAACGGCGGTCTGGGCTACGGCGATCTTGATATAGAAGCGATAGATCAGTACGTCAAAAACTCGGGCGCTTATATCATAGAGCGCAAGGCGGCGACGTACTACGCGATAGCGACGTCAACGACGCATATCTGCAAATGCCTGCTCTCCGGTATAGACACGACCCTGACCGTCTCCACCATGTGCAACGGCGAATACGATATAGATAACGTCTGCATAAGCTTATTAAACATAGTCGGCCACAAGGGCGCGCACTGCAAGGTCCTGCCGAAGTTCACGGACGACGAGCTGAAAGCGCTTCAAAGAAGCGTCGGCGTGCTCAAGGACGTTATAAAAGTTTTGAAGATCTGAGAGGCGCGGTATGGAATACAGGATAGAACACGATTCGATGGGCGAGGTAAAGGTACCCGCCGACAGGCTCTGGGGCGCGCAGACGCAGAGGAGCAAACAGAATTTTGAAATAGGCGCGGGGATAGAGACCATGCCCGCGGAGATAATACACGCGTTCGGCATCTTAAAGAAGGCCGCCGCGCAGGCGAACGCCTCGCTGCGCCCCGAGAAGATGACCGAAAAGAAGCTGAAAGCCATACAACAGGCGTGCGATGAGATACTGTCGGGCGAGCTGAACGGTCACTTCCCGCTCGTCGTCTGGCAGACGGGCTCCGGCACACAGTCTAACATGAACGCAAACGAGGTCATAGCCAACCGCGGAAACCAGATAGCAGGTGAAAAGCTGCTTCACCCGAACGACGACGTCAATATGAGCCAGTCCTCAAACGACACGTTCCCGACCGCGATGCACATAGCGGCTGTGACGGCGGTCGAAGACAAGCTGATACCGGCGCTGAACACGCTCATAAACACGTTCATCTCCCTTGAAAACGCAAACGAAGGTATAGTCAAAAGCGGAAGAACGCATTTGCAGGACGCCACTCCGATCAAGTTCAGCCAGGAGATAAGCGGCTGGAGGAGCAGTCTGCAAAAGGACGTTGAGCTTTTGAAATACGCGGTTAAGCCGCTGTACTCCCTCGCCCTCGGCGGAACCGCCGTCGGCACGGGCTTGAACGCCCCGAAGGGCTTTGACAAAAAGGTCGCGGAGGAGGTCTCCGCGCTGACGGGCAAGCCGTTTGTTACGGCGGACAACAAATTCCACGCGCTCACCTCAAAAGACGAGCTCGTGTTCGCGCACGGCGCGGTAAAAGCCGCCGCGGCGGATATGATGAAGATAGCAAACGACGTGCGCTGGCTCGCATCCGGACCGCGCGACGGTCTCGGCGAGATAAGAATACCCGAAAACGAGCCCGGATCGTCCATTATGCCCGGCAAGGTCAACCCCACGCAGTGCGAGGCGGTGACGATGGTCGCCGTGCAGGTGATGGGAAACGACGCGGCGGTCGGTATGGCGGCGTCACAGGGCAACTTTGAATTGAACGTTTTCATGCCCGTGCTCATTTACAATTTCTTACAGTCCTGCCGTCTGCTTGCGGAGGCGATCACGTCGTTCAACAAGAACTGCGCCGTCGGCATCACGGCGAACAAAGAGAAAATGGATCACAACCTGCACAATTCCTTAATGCTCGTCACGGCGCTGAACCCCTACATAGGCTACGAGAACGCGGCGAAGACGGCGAAGCTCGCATACAAAGAAAACATTTCTTTAAAAGAAGCGTGCGTGAAGCTCGGATTTTTGAGCGAAGAAGAATTTGACAAGGTATTTCACCCGGAGAAAATGGTATGAAATTCTTATATTACCCCGGCTGTACACTGAAAAACAAGGCGAAGGACCTTGATATATACGCAAGAGAAAGCGCTTTAAAGCTCGGCTTTGAGCTTATTGAGGTCGATGAATTCCAGTGCTGCGGCGGCGTTTTCACAACGGCAAACGACGAGATAGCGACCAAGCTCGCCTCCGTCAGAGCATTAAAAGCCGCGAAGGCGGCGGGTGTGCCGCTCGTTACCGTTTGCAGCGCGTGCCACAACGTGATAAAGCAGACGAATTACGCGATGAAAAACGACGCCGAATTTGCCGACAAGGTGAACAGGTACATAAACGACGGTGACGATTATCACGGCGAGGCGGAGGTTTACCATTACCTCGAGGTCCTGCGCGATATAATAGGATTTGATAAAATAAAAGAAAAATGCAACGGCGCGCTCAAAGGCAAAAAGATAGGCGCGTATTACGGCTGTCTGCTTCTCCGCCCCTCGTCGGTCATGGGCTTTGACGATCCGGAAAACCCGAGGATAATTGAGGATATGATAAAGGCCGCAGGCGCGGCACCGGTTATATACGGTGAAAGGAACGAATGCTGCGGAGGCTACGCAGCGCTCGAAGAGCCGGCGCTCGTAAAAAAGAGATGCGGCATAATAGACGAGAGCGCGAAAGCGGCGGGAGCCGAGGCTCTCGTCACCGCGTGCCCGCTCTGCCGCTACAATCTTGTAAAGAACGGCGCGAACGTACCCGTATTATACTTTACGGAGCTTTTGCACAAGGCTCTGTCGGAGGAGATATGAAGAGCAAAAACGAGCTTTTACGCGAAAATATAATCAGAACAAGCGGCGCGGACGTAAAAAAATGTATGAAATGCGGCAAATGCTCCGGCACCTGCCCGTCATACGACGAGATGGAATATCATCCGCATCAGTTCGTCTACATGGTCGAAACGGGCGATATAGAGCCGCTTTTGAATTCCGAGAGCCTTTATAAATGCTTGACGTGCTTTGCCTGCGTTGACAGATGTCCGCGCGGAGTTCAGCCGGCTAAGGTTGTCGAGGCGGTAAGGCTCGCCGCGATCCGTCAGCAGGGCAAAAACAGACTTACGCCCGACGGGGTGGAAAAATATCTTGACGACGAGATCCCGCAGCAGGCGATAGTAAGCGCATTCAGAAAATATACTAAGTGAGGAATATATGCAGCAAAGGATAGGCGTATTTGTATGTCACTGCGGCACCAACATCGCCGCAACGGTAGACGTATCGGCAGTCGCCGCGGCGCTCGGACGCGAGCCGGGCGTTGTTTTTGCGCGCGATTATCAGTATATGTGCTCGCAGGCCGGGCAGGATATGATAAAGGACGCGATTAAGGAGTATAAGCTCACGGGTATCGTCGTCTGCTCCTGCTCTCCGCGTATGCACGAGGCGACTTTCAGAAAGACGGCCGCCGCGGCGGGCATAAATCCGTACATGGTGGAGATAGCGAACATCCGCGAGCAGTGCTCCTGGATACATAAGGACAAGGATGAGGGCACCGAAAAGGCGATAATCTTAGGCAGAGCCGCCATAGCAAAGGTATGCCTTAACGTTCCGCTTACCGCGGGCGAGATACCCGTTACGAAGCGTGCGCTCGTCATCGGCGGCGGCATCGCCGGCATACAGACCGCGCTCGATATAGCGGACGCGGGCTTCGAGGTCGATATAGTTGAGAAAAAGCCGACGATAGGCGGCAAAATGGCTCAGCTCGATAAGACCTTCCCGACGCTCGACTGCGCGGCGTGCATACTGACGCCGAAAATGGTCGACGCGGGCCAGAACGAGAAAATACATATCTACTCTTACAGCGAGGTGGTATCCGTCGGCGGCTTCGTCGGCAATTTCACCGTGCAGATAAAGAAAAAAGCGAGATACGTTGACGAAACCAAATGCACCGGCTGCGGTCTCTGTACCGAAAAATGTCCGGTCAAAAACGTGCCGAACGAGTTCAATTTAGGCATGGACACACGCCACGCAGTTTATATACCGTTTGCGCAGGCCGTACCGAAGGTCGCTACGATCGACCCGAATTACTGCTTAATGCTGAAAAACGGCAAATGCGGCCTCTGCTCCAAGCTCTGCGGCGCGGGCGCCATAAACTACAAGCAGGAAGATGAAATAATAGAAAATAAATACGGCGCGATAGTCGCCGCGACGGGATATAATCCCATAAGCATGGATAAATTCGACGAGTTCGCGTACAGTCAGTCGAAGGACGTCATAACGAGCCTTGAATTCGAGCGCCTTATGAACGCGGCGGGCCCCACGGGCGGCGTGCTTTTACGCCCGTCCGACAACGAACACCCGAAGACCATCGTATTCGTCCAGTGCGTCGGCTCGCGCTGTTCCGCGGACGCCGGCAAGGGCAAGGAATACTGCTCGAAGATATGCTGTATGTACACCGCCAAGCACGCGATGCTCACGCGCGAAAAATATCCCGATACGGACGTTTACGTTTTCTATATAGACGTAAGAACGCCCGGCAAGAATTTTGACGAGTTTTACCGCCGCGCCGCGGAGCAGTACGGCGTGCATTACATAAAAGGAATGGTCGGAAAGGTCAGTCCGGAGGGCAAAAAGCTCAAAGTCCGGGGCTCCGACCTCATAGCCGACAAACAGCTGCACATAGACGCCGACCTCGTGGTTTTGGCGGCGGCGATAGAGCCGGACAAGACGGCAAGACCTTTGGCCACTATGCTCACGGCGAGCATGGATACGAACGACTTTTTCACGGAGGCTCACCCGAAGCTCCGTCCGGTCGAAAGCCCGACGGCGGGCGTGTTCCTCTCCGGCTGCTGCCAGGGACCGAAGGACATACCGGAAACGGTCGCCCAGGCGGGCGCGGCGGCGTCAAAGGTCATAGGCCTGCTCTGCCACGACAAGCTTACGGCAAACCCGTGCGTGGCGCATTCCGACGAGTGGATGTGCAACGGCTGTTCATCCTGCGAAAACGTCTGCCCGTACCACGCCATAACGTACGTTGAAAAAGAATTCAGAATGCCCGACAGGACGACGAAAATAAGGCGCGTTGCGTCCGTCAACCCCGCCGTTTGCCAGGGCTGCGGCGCGTGCACGGTCGCCTGTCCGTCCGGCGCCATGGACTTATTCGGATTTTCGGGCAAACAGATAAGCGCGGAGGTGGATGCGATATGCAGGTAAACGAATACAAGCCCTTGATAGTCGCGTTCTGCTGCAACTGGTGCTCCTACGCGGGCGCCGATCTCGCGGGCAACAACAGATTGAACTACCCCGCGGACGTAAAGATAATCCGTGTTCCGTGCTCCTGCCGTGTAAACCCCGCGTTCGTACTGCGCGCGTATCAGCGCGGCGCCGACGGCGTGCTTATCTGCGGCTGTCACCCCGGCGACTGCCATTATACGACGGGTAACTACTACACAAGGCGCAGGATGGCTTTGCTGTTCTCCATGCTCTCCTATCTCGGGATCGAAAAGGAGCGCACGCGCGTTGAATGGATCTCCGCCGCTGAGGGCGCAAAATTCGCCGCGACGATGAACGAATTCGTCAAGACCGTCACAGACCTCGGAAAGAACAGACGACTGGAGGACTTACGATGCAAAAAATAAGCCGTTTTGATATAATAAACAGACTTAAAGATCTTTTGGCTGACGGAAACGTCGATCGCGTCCTCGGTTGGAAAAAGGGCGAATTCCGATATGACGTGACGCCGCACGTATTCACGAGTGCACAAGAGCTTGAAGCCGATTTCGTCTGGGGTGATTTCTGCGGCGCGAATTTCTCAAAATATCTGATAAAAGAAACCGCAAAGTCCGACAAAAAGGTCGCCGTGCTGTTAAAGCCGTGCGATACTTACAGCTTCAATCAGCTTTTAACCGAGCACCGCTTTGACCGCGAAAAGGTCTACGCCGTGGGCGTCGCCTGCGACGGTATGGCGGATATATTCAAGATAAAGAAAATAACGGGCGATGGCATTTCCGACATAAAGGAAAACGGGGAAGACCTTGACGTTTACACGATTTACGACGAAAAACCCGTTAAAATAAAGAAAACCGACGTTTTATCCGAGCGCTGTCTTTCCTGCAAAAGCAAAAAGCACGCCGCATACGACGAGCTTTTGGGCGGGGACGGCGACGTGCTCGATTCAAACCGCTTTGACGAGGTCGCAAAAATCGAAGCGATGACCGAGGAAGAAAGGTACGCGTTCTGGCAGGGAGAACTCTCAAGATGTATAAGATGCAACGCCTGCCGCGACGTTTGCCCCGCCTGCACGTGCGAAAAATGCGTTTTCGACAATCCGAATTCCGGTATGGAAAACAAATCCCCGGCGAACGAGTTTGAGGAAAAGCTGTTCCACATAATCCGCGCGTTCCACGTTGCCGGCAGATGTACCGACTGCGGCGAATGCAGCCGCGTCTGCCCGCAGAGGATACCGCTCCATCTGCTCAACCGCAAGTTCATAAAGGACATAAACGCGTTTTACGGCGAGTATCAGGCCGGCGAAGTTGTCGGCTCGCGCGCGCCGCTCGTTGATTTTGACAAAGAAGACGTTGAGCCGAAAAACGCCGTCGGCAAGGAGGATAAATAATGTATAAAATAAAAATATCCGACCTGCCCGCTCTGTTCGATAAATTAAGCGAAAAATACGACGTATTTCTGCCCGTCGATTTTGACAACGGAGCAAAATACAAAAAATACGAAAAAGGCGACGTCTTAAGCGAAAAGCTCAATACCGTAAAGTCGCCCAAAGACTTTTTCTTCCCGCAGACCGAGGACATGATGAGGTTCAAAACCGAGGGGAAGAAGATCGACGTGATAGACATACGCGAGCCGAAGGACGATTTTATCGTTTTCGGCGTGACGGAGTGTGACGTAAAGAGCTTTGAGGTGCTCGATAACGTATTTTTATCCGAGCCCGCCGACACGTATTACGCCGAAAAGCGCGCGCACGGCGTGCTTATATCCCGCGCGTGCTCCAAACCGTCCGAAACGTGCTTCTGCAAGACTTACGGCATAGACCCGTCCGAGCCGTCCGGCGATATATCGACGTGGAAAGCTGACGGTACGCTGTATCTGCGTCCGAATACAGATAAGGGCGAAGCGGTGATATCCGTTATATCCGGTATATTGACCGAAGCGGACGATGATGAAGTCAATAAAGAAAAAGAAAAAATAAATAAGATACTTGACAGACTGCCGCTGAAAAACCTGACGACCGAGGGCTTCGGCGCCGGAAAGACCGCGGAGCTGTTCGACAGACCGGAATGGGCCGGGCTTTCACAGTCGTGCCTCGGCTGCGGGACGTGCACCTTTGTATGCCCGACGTGCCAGTGCTACGACATACGCGATTTCAAAACTAACGACGGCGTCATACGCTACCGCTGCTGGGATTCGTGTATGTATTCCGAATTCACCAAGATGTCGGCGGGTCAGCCGCGTCTTACGCAGAAGGAGCGTTTCAGACAGCGTTTCATGCACAAGCTCGTCTACTACCCCGAAAACAACGGCGGACTTTACAGCTGCGTGGGCTGCGGCAGATGCTTGCAGAGCTGCCCGATTTCTATGAACATAGTCAAGGTAATGAAAGCATTGGGAGGCAAAAATGAATAATCACGAGGCGCTTATGCCGCTCGTTGCGGAAATAGTCGACATAAGGGTCGACACACCGGACGTAAAGACGTTCACCGTGCTGACACCCGACGGCAAAAAGCCGTTTGATCATATGCCGGGACAGTGCGCCATGGTATCCGCCCCCGGCGTCGGCGAGGCGATGTTCTCCATAACGTCATCCCCCACGGACACGGAAAAAATGGAGTTTTCAATAAAGCGCTGCGGCGGCTTTACCGAGTATCTGCACGGAGTTGATGTCGGTCAGCAGATAACGGTCAGAGGCCCGTACGGCAGACCCTTCCCCGTCGATACGGAATTCAAAGGCAAAAATCTGCTGTTCATCGCGGGCGGCATAGGGTTGGCGCCGCTCCGCTCCGTCATAAACTACTGCCGCGACAAAAAAGACGATTACGGAAAAATAGATATAGTCTACGGCAGCAGGAGCAAGGACGATCTGGTCGATTACGCCGAAATTTTAAACGAATGGTGCAGCGACAAAAACGTAAACGTTCATCTGACGATAGACAGAGAGCAGGAGGGCTGGGACGGCCACGTAGGATTTGTTCCGAACTACGTTTCGGAGCTCGGATTCGACACAAACAGGATCGGGATCATCTGCGGACCTCCCATCATGATAAAATTCACTCTCGGCAATCTTACAAAGCTCGGATTTGAAAAAACTCAGATCTACACGACAATGGAGCTGCGAATGAAATGCGGCATAGGCAAGTGCGGAAGATGCAACATCGGCTCAAAATACGTATGTAAAGACGGACCGGTTTTCCGCTTTGACGAATTAGACGAGCTGCCCGACGAATATTGAGGTGAAGAAAATGGAACAAACCGTAAACATATACTTATTCGGCAAAAAATACGAGGTGCCGGAAAATCTGACGATAATGACGGCTATGGAATACGCCGGTTATCAGCTCGTGCGCGGCTGCGGATGCAGAAACGGCTTCTGCGGAGCGTGCGCCACGATTTACAGAATAAAGGGCGACAGAGAGCTGCACGCGTGCCTTGCGTGCCAGACGAAGGTCGAGGACAATATGTATATCGCCACCCTGCCGTTCTTCCCGCTCATCAAGCAGGTTTACGACATTGAAAAAGTGCCGGTAAACCAGCAGGTCATGATGCAGTTATATCCCGAGATATACGCCTGCGTCGGCTGCAACGCCTGCACAAAGGCGTGCACGCAGGGCTTGAACGTCATGCAGTACATAGCGTACGCGCAGAGGGGCGATTTTGCCGCGTGCGCGGACGAATCGTTTGACTGCGTTATGTGCGGCGTCTGCTCGTCGCGCTGTCCCGCCGGCATATCTCACCCGCAGGTCGCAATGCTCGCAAGGCGCATAAACGGAAAGTACATCCTGCCGTCCTGCGATCATCTTGACAAACGGGTCGAAGAGATAAACAACGGAGCATTCAACGATTTGATTGCAGACCTTATGCAGAAGCCCGTTGAAGAATTAAAAGAGCTTTACAACAAGCGCGAGATAGAAAAATAAGGGAGGCGAACACAATGTATTCCGAAAAATTCAAAGCCGCCCTTGACGCGGTAGCCGCAAAGAGAGATGAAAACACGGCGTACGAACCGAAGCGCATGACCGCGGACGAAAAGGACGCGCTTTTAAAGAAATATCACCCCGATTACAGAGTTGACAAGTTTGAAACTCTGAAAGTCGGCAAAAACAAGGGCGAAAAAGTACCGACAGAGCTTGCCGCGATGCTCCAGGCTCACAGCAGGATAGCGGGCAAGCAAATCCCGCTTGACACACCCGATTACGACGTCGACGTGCTTATAATCGGCGGCGGCGGCGCGGGCGCGTCCGCGGCGATAGAAGCTGACAAGGCAGGCGCGAAGGTCATGGTAGTGACCAAACTCCGCATGGGCGACGCGAACACGATGATGGCCGAGGGCGGCATACAGGCGGCGGATAAGCCGAACGATTCGCCCGCGATACATTTCGTCGACGCTTACGGCGGCGGACATTTCGCCGCTAAGCGGGAGCTTTTGTCAAAGCTCGTATGCGAGGCGCCGGAGGCGATAAAATGGCTGTCCGAGCTCGGCGTTGAATTCGACAAGGCGCCCGACGGCACTATGATAACGACGCACGGCGGCGGCACGTCCCGTAAGCGTATGCACGCGGCAAAGGACTATTCCGGCGCGGAGATAATGAGAACGCTGCGCGACGAGGTGCTTAACCGCGGCATTACCGTTGTTGATTTCACCGCGGCGGTGGAGCTTTTACTCGACGAAAACGGCGCGGCGGCGGGCGCGGTCTTAATGAACATGGAAACGAAAGAGCTGCTTATCGCTCGTGCAAAGACCGTCATTTTGGCGACGGGCGGCGCGGGAAGAATGCACTACCAGGGCTTCCCGACCTCAAACCACTACGGCGCGACGGCGGACGGTCTTGTCCTCGCGTACAGAGCCGGCGCAAAGCTCTTATACGCCGACACTTTACAGTATCACCCGACGGGCGCGGCGTTCCCCGAGCAGATCTTAGGCGCCCTCGTTACCGAAAAGGTGCGCTCGCTCGGCGCAAAGCTTGTCAACAAAAACGGCGATGTGTTCGTACATCCGCTTGAGACGCGCGACGTCTGCGCCGCCTCGATAATCCGCGAGTGCGACGACAGAGGTTTAGGCGTGGAAACCGGAAACGGCTTCGGCGTATGGCTCGACACGCCTATGATAGAAAAGATAGGCGGGGCGGGCACGATAGAAAAGCGCATACCCGCCATGATGCGTATGTTCGGCAAGTACGGGATCGACATCAGAGTTGAGCCGATACTCGTTTACCCGACGCTCCACTATCAGAACGGCGGCGTCGACATAACCGCGGACACGATGACGGGCGTTACCAACCTCTTCGCCGCGGGCGAGGTCGTGGGCGGCATACACGGCAGGAACAGACTTATGGGCAACTCCCTGCTCGACATAATCGTATTCGGCAGGAATGCCGGCAGAAACGCCGCGGCAAAGGCGGCGGCGGTAAAGCAGGGCGGCCTGACGCTTGACCACGTTACCGAATTTGAAAAACAGCTTAAAGACGGCGGAGTTGAAACGGATCTCTGCTCGCCGAAGCTGTTGCCCGACTATACAAGGGAAGTGAGGAGCTGATATGGAGCTTTTCGGAGGCGTTCTCTCGATAAAAAGCGTCACGTTTCTGATATTCTCCGTCTTTCTCGTTGCCGCCGTCGGCTACGGTCTCGGGCGGATAAAGATAAAAGGCGTGTCGCTCGGCACGGCGGGCGTGTTTATAATCGCGCTTTTATACGGCTGTTTTTTCTACAATACGCTGTCCTCTCAGTTTACGGTGGATATAGACGGGCAGAGCGCGGGATACGTTATAAACGCGCTTAAAATAATCGAAAACGTCGGGCTCGTTTTGTTCGTAAACTCCGTCGGTTTTTTGGCGGGACCGGGATTTTTCCATAATCTTAAAAAGCATTTCAAATCATACGTGGTTTTATCGGTCGTACTCGTGGTAACGGGCGGGCTTACCTGCGCGGGATGTATAATGATAGGTCAAAACTTTACCGATCTTAACAATAAGGAATTCACCGCCATGCTCGTAGGACTTCTGTCCGGCTCGCTTACCAGCACGCCCGCGTTTTCCGCCGCTAAAGCCACGGTTGAGCCGCAGCTGGAGGACCTTGTGACGGTAGGTCACGGGATAGCGTATCTGTTCGGCGTTATAGGCATCGTTTTGTTCGTTCAGATAATACCCAAGCTACTCAAAGCCGATATGGCGTGCGAGCGCGCGATACTCGCTGCGGATAACCCGGGCAAAAAGGACGACGGCGAGCAGAAAAAGAAATATATACAGCTTGACGGCTTCAGCTTTCTGCCGTTCTGCGCCGCCGCCGCGCTCGGAATTATCATCGGCTCGTTCAAGGTGCAGAATTTCTCACTTACCATAACGGGCGGCTGTCTTCTCGTCTCGCTTTTGCTCGGACATTTCGGACACATCGGACGCGTGTCTATAGTGCCGAGCGACAGAGCGCTCAAAGTATTCCGCGAGTTCGGGCTGATGCTGTTTCTTATCGGCGCGGGCATCGCCGGAGGCGCGAATTTCGTAAAATATTTCAACGCGATATACTTTATATACGGTATATTTATGACTGTAATACCGCTTACGATTGGATTCATTTTTGCAAAATTTGTGCTTAAAATGAAGCTGCTTGACAGCTTAGGCGCCATCTGCGGCGGCAGAACGTCAACTCCCGCGCTCGGCACGCTCATAAACACCGCCGGAACGGAGGACGTCGCCGCGCCTTACGCCGCGACCTACCCCGTAGCCCTCGTCTCCGTAGTCATAGTATCAGAGGTTCTGATACTCATTTTCGGGCAATAAATAACGCGTTTAAGTAATTTTATAAAAACGGTTTTCGCTATGTTTTTACATAACAAAAACCGCTTTTTTCTATAAATCAGTTTTCTTTCGTCCGGAATTTTCATAAAAGTCTTTACAAAATAATTCAAATTATGATAATTTCAATTATACCGTTTTAATCCTGTCTGACCGCTGTTTTTCCCGCCAAATCGAACATTTTTCCTATCTTACAGTCAAAAAAATCCTTATACGCCTTACAACGGCGGTTGAGCGAGGGGAGGGGCTCGCGGTCGCGGCGGCAGCCTCCGCGGCAAAGCTTGTAATACCGGCAGGCTTTGCAGTCGCTATGGACTTCATACGAAGGTGAAATGAAGGCTTTTGCCTTATCCGAATTTATCATACGCTCAAATCCGTCTTCATATACGCTGCCGAGCCGCCATTCGTCAAGCGCGTAAAAATCGCAGGGGTAAACGGCGCCGTCCGCCTCGACCGTAATACAACACGTGCAGTGACCTCTCAGATCGCAGCTTTCGGGTACTTGCCCCGCCAAAATCCCGATATAATTGTCAAAATTTCGTACGCTTATATCATATCCGTGCGTTATATCGCCGTAATACAGATCAAACGTCTGACACAAAAACTCCGCGTACCGCTCCCCGGACAGCGAAAAACGCGATCTTTGCCCGTCAAACGGGTCGAGGCAGGGAATGAACTGCAAGTATTTGTATTTTTTCAAGCTGTCGTACACCTTTTTCGGGTGCTTTGCGGCAAGCTCGCTTACGACGCATAAAATATTGAATTCAACGTTATGCTTTTTCAGTATTTCCGCCGCTTTTAATACCGTGTCGTACGTCCCGCGCCCGTTTGCGTCAACTCTCAGCGCGTCGTGCGCCTCGCGAATACCGTCAAGCGACAGACCGACGAGAAAACCGTTTTCGGCAAAAAACTCCGCCCATTCTTCATCAATGATATATCCGTTCGTCTGTATCGAATTTTTGATCTTAATATTCTTTACGTTGTATCTGTTCTGCAATTCAAGAAGACTTTTATAAAAATCGATCCCTGCCAAAGTCGGCTCGCCGCCCTGGAACATAAAAAAGGCAAAGCCGTCGGCGTATTCAAACGCGCGGCGAACGACGAGCTCAAGCGTTTCGGCGGTCATTATTGCCGGCGTGTCTTTTCTTTTGTCCGCAACGTCTTTATAAAAGCAATACTTACAGCGCATATTGCAGAGCGACGAGGCGGGTTTTATAAGCAGATTAAGGGGAGGCATACCGTTTTCCTTTCGGGCGATAATATATCAAACGTATTATATCATAAATTATCCAAACGTGCAAGCCTTGTATTGACTTTTTTGCGCGTTTATGGTAAAATACAGAAAAATAAAGTTAAAAGAGGATAAAAAGATGAAATTTGCGCCGATAGTTGAATCTTTGCTTGACACCGATCTTTACAAATTCAATATGGACCAGGTCATATTCCACAAGCACACGGACCTTTGCGGACAGTATTATTTCAAATGCAGAAACGCGGGCGTCAAATTCACGCCCGAAATGGCAGCCGAGATAAACGAACAGGTCGATCACCTCTGTTCTCTGCGCTTCAAAAAAGAGGAGCTCGATTATCTGCGCTCCATACGCTTTATCAAAAACGACTACGTGGAATTTCTGCGCCTGTGGCATCCGATAAGGGATTACGTTACGGTAAAGCTGTCGGACGACGGCGAGCTGTCCGTCGTGGTGGACGGTCCGCTTTTCTCCGCGATGCAGTTTGAGATATACCTTTTGGAAATAATAAATGAGATTTATTTCCGCATGAATTACGACTATGACGAGCTTGTAAAATCCGCCGAGGAGCGCCTCGATAAGAAGATAAAGGCGTTCAATAGCGGGGAATACACGTTCAAATTCGCGGAATTCGGCTGCCGCCGCCGTCTGTCGCGCGAGTGGGAGGACGTCGTGGTGCGCCGCTTCTGCAAAGAAACGAATAACTGCGTGGGCACGTCGAACGTTTACCTCGCCATGAAATACAACGTAACGCCGATAGGAACTTACGCGCACGAGTTCGTGCAGATGTATCAGGGCATAGATTCGATCCCTCTCGCATACACGAACCACCACGCCATGCACGACTGGTACGACGAGTACAAGGGCGATAACGGTACCGCGCTGACCGACACGATAACGACCGATCTGTTCTTGCTCGACTTCGACCGCTCGATGGTGAACAACTACACCGGCGTCCGCCACGACAGCGGCGACCCGTTCGTATGGGGCGAAAAGATAATAAATCACTATAAGAGCTACGGCGTCGACCCAAAAACAAAGCTGCTTCTGTTCTCCGACAGCCTGAATTTCGACAAGGCGCAGAAGCTGCACGAGTATTTCTGCAATAAAACGAAGGTGTCGTTCGGCATAGGCACGTTCGTCGCAAACGATACGTGCGTTCCGGCGCTTAATATCGTCATCAAACTGCAGTACGTCAACGGTCTGCCCGTCGCAAAGCTGTCCGACGACGTCGGTAAAGCCATGTGCCGCGACGAGGAATACCTCGAATATTTAAAGCGCTCCGTCGATTTCAGATTAGACAGAGAAGCTCACAGAAAATAAACGAACAAAAGACAAACCCAAAAGAAAACGGGAGGGGAGACCCCTCCCCTACACGGAAATACGTTTTTTTCTCCCGTAAAAAAGAGCCTCGCGGCTCTTTTTTGCTTTATTTTCTGTCTTTTATTCTCTGCTTCGCGGCGGCGACGAATTCCTCGACGGACATGACGACCGTTTCGGCTGTGTCTCTGTCTCTGATCGAGATATTGTTCTCGTCCGCTTCCTTCTGACCGATGATTATCATATACGGCGCGCGGTCGATCGACTGTGCCTCGCGGATCTTGTAGCCTATCTTTTCATCGCGGTCGTCGAGCACTACGCGCAGTCCCGCGGCTTCAAGCTCGTCTTTGACTTTTTGCGCGTAATCCATCGTCTTTACGCTGACGGGGAGGACCTTGACCTGCGTCGGCGCGAGCCAGAGCGGGAATTTGCCCTTCGTCTCCTCTATGATATACGCCATAAATCTGTCGAGGGAGCCGAGGATAGCTCTGTGAAGCACGACGGGCGTCTTTTTCTCGTCGTTTTTGTCGACGTATTTGAGGTCGAATTTCGCGGGCAGGCAGAAGTCGAGCTGGCAGGTTGACAGCGTTATCTCCGCGCCGACGGCGGGCTTGACGTTGACGTCGAGCTTCGGGCCATAGAACGCCGCTTCGCCTATCTCCTCCGTGTACTGTATGCCGAGCTGGTTCAGAACGTCGCGCAGGGCGTTTTCCGCCTTATCCCACATCTCGTCGTCCTGGTGATACTTCACCTTATCGTCGGGATCGCGCAGCGACAGAACGCAGCGGTAATCTTTTATGCCGAAATCCTTATACACGTCAAATATTAAATCGACGACCTTTGCGACCTCGTCTTTAATCTGCTCGGGCGTGACGAATAAGTGCGCGTCGTTTTGGCAGAAGTGGCGGCCGCGCTCGATGCCTTTTAAGGTGCCTGAGGGCTCGAACCGGAAATCCTGGGCGATTTCGCCGATACGGATGGGCAGATCCCTGTAGGAATGCATCTGGTTGGCGTAAATCATCATATGGTGCGGGCAGTTCATCGGACGGAGGACGAAGCTTTCATCCTCCAGCTCCATGGCCGGGAACATGTTCTCTTTATAATGATCCCAGTGGCCGCTGGTCTTGTACAGGTTGACGGTGCCCACGCAGGGGGTCATAACGTGCTGGTAATCCAGGTTGCGTTCTTTCTCTTTGATATACTCTTCCAGCTGCTGCCAGATGGTATAGCCCTTGGGCAGGAACATGGGCAGGCCCTTGCCGACCAGATCGTCGGTCATGAACAGCATCATTTCCTTGCCGATACGGCGGTGATCACGGGCTTTCGCTTCACGCACCTGTTCCTCGTATTTGGCCAGCTCTTCCTGGGTACGGAAGGCAACGCCGTTCAGACGGGTGAGCATTTTATTTTCCGCATCATTTTTCCAGTAAGCTCCGGAAATGGCGGTCAGCTTAAAGGCCTTCAGCGCTTTCGTGTAGGTCAGGTGCGGGCCGACGC
>CADBSB010000019.1 GCA_902797235.1 uncultured Ruminococcus sp.
AGCTGACGCGCTTTGCGCGGCAATTTAGCTCTGACAAACAACAAAGAACAGACTGAAGTATTTCCAGCCTGTTCTTTTCAATAATTGCGCACTTACTTACCGCATTTACGCGTAGTTAATAACTTCCTTATCGGGCTTGCCCATTCTCCGACGCCTTTTTATTCTTTATTATTTCTTATTTATTCTTTAAGTCTTCTCTTATAAAGTGCGTCGGCTGCCACGGCTCTTTTTCGGGCAAACCGTATTTTTCTTTGCCGAGCGCTATGGACTTCATAATGAACGCCATGTTTTTCGCAAGCGTTCTCATAGTCTGCATACCCTCGGCGTCATACGACGCCTCCCCGGGCGTTCTGCCGTGAACGCAGTTCCAGTACTGGCTCGACGCGACGGGCATACCGCTTATGGTAAAGTACTTGTTCAGCATATCGAACGTTGCGGAGCAGCCGCCGCGGCGCGCGACCGCCACGCTTGCACCGACCTTCATCGTTTTGTCAAACGAGGTGCTGTTGAAAAGTCTGTCGAGCAGCGCGACTAACGTCGCGTTCGGCGAGGCGTAGTACACGGGCGACGCGACTATCAGACCGTCAGCCGCTTCGAATTTCTCAGCGACCTCGTTCACTCCGTCGGCGCCGAAAACGCATTTTCCGGTCTTGCCGCAGCCGCCGCAGGCAATACAGCCTCTTATCGCCTTACCGCCCGCCTGATATACTTCCGTCTCTATGCCCTCAATATCAAAAGTTTTTACAAGCTCGTCGATCGCAGCCGCGGTATTGCCGTTTGTGTGCGGACTGCCGTTAAGTATCAAAACCTTCATTATGATTATCTCCTTTTTATAATTTATTTCATTATATCATATTCGGCTCTGTTTTTCAAGTATGTACGTCATAAAATATTGACAAAACCGTTTTTATTTGATATAATGAAAAAAAAGGCGGTTTTGATATGATATACAGCGAGTATAAAAGAGACCGGATCTCAACGCTCGGTCTTTCTCTGAAAAGCGGCGATAACGCGGCGGAAATAATAAACTGCGCGGTGACGGCGGGCGTTAATTATTTTGACGTCACAAACGACGGTAATAAGCCCGATCACGGCGCCGATATTTGCAAAATCCTCTCCGTCCTCCCGCGTGAAAGCTACCGTCTTGCCGCTTCCTTTCCCGGCTACGACGTTTTGAACATGAAGAGCGCGGAGGAGGTTTTTGAAAACCGGTTAAAGCAGTGCGGCGCTTTATATTTTGACTTTTATATGTTTTATAACGTCGGCAAATCGAACGTAAACGAATATCTTGACCCGGAAAACGGCGTTTTCGACTATCTTATGAAACAGCGCGTGAACGGAAGGATAAAGCACCTGGGTCTTTCGTCCGACGGCGATTTTGACGTGACGAGGCGGTTTTTATACAGCTACGGCCAGTTTATGGAATTCTGTCAGATAGAATATACATCCCCGGAAGATAATAAAGAGCTGACGGAGTTTTTGAAACAGTATATGATCCCCGTGTTCGCCGTAAATCCTTCGGGCGGCGTTGATCTGTTCAAAGCCCTGCAAAATAAGCCCGAGGTAAAGGTCATTATCGCCGGTGCGCCGGATACCGCACATCTCAAAGAGTATTTAACCGCTTTTTAAATATACCGCGAAAAAAAATTCCCGATTTTCGTCGGGAATTTTTTTTGCGTTATTTCAGCTTGATCGATTTGACGTATATCACGTCGCCCGCGGTGCAGGCGTCGAAGTAGTCGAACCTTATCCTGTTTATTTTACCGTTCCAAAACGCCAGGGAACCGAGATCGACCGTCAGCGTATGATATTCTCCGTCTTTTATCAGACTTTCTCTTGTGCGCTCCGATCCGTCGGGGTTCATTTTATTCCCCGTGCAGAGGAAGAAGTCCGCAACGTAGCCGTCCGTTTTGTTCGTTACGGGTATCATATACACTATTTCAAGCGTGCCGTAGTTTTCCGCCATCAGCGGCTCGGAGCAGCCGGTATAGTCTATCATTACCTGCGGGTCGTTTGCGTTTGTGACTTTAAGCTGAAGCGCCTTTTCCTTTGAGTTATACGATATTTCCGTGTTGTTCGGCGAGTTTACCGTCGCTTTATTTCCTTCGACCGAATAGTCGATATTCGTATAATCGGTATCTATAGCTCTCATTGACACGTAATTTTTATGAAGCGAGGCGTTGTCCGCGAAATCCTTGTTCTGTTTGAACGTCGCTCTTATCTGCTCCACCGTTCCGGTAGTCAGCAAATAGCTGTATTCTATCGGGTCGAACGACACGATTTTGAGTGTGTTCAGCGGCGCCACGTAGTTCGTCGCACCGTTTGACGGGTCCTTTGAGCCGTTGTAGCTGAATTTTCCCGCGTAGAACTGGTCTATATTCGGAACGTACAGGCCCACGCCGAAGCCGGACTGCTTTGACGTCCACGCGCACCACGTCTCCGTGTTGTCCTCCTTCATGCTGAAACGGCAGCTTTCCGCATACTGCGGATCGCCCCAGAATTGCAGATCGTCGCGGTAGGACAGAGTGTCGTCCGTCCATGACGACGTGCCGTTGTACCAGGTAAATCTGTCAAGATAGCTCACGGTGTAAAACGCCGGCAGCTCCTGATGGGCGTATCTGTGCTCCCAGCCGGAGAAATCGACGAATCTGTTGTCTACTCTTACCGTATCGTCACCGACCGTGTACGTATTTTCCATGTAGCTTTTCGATATTTTGTTGTTCAACGACCAGTCCTGCGGCTGAGCCTTGATGTAAACGTAATTATCACCGACCCGAATATCTATAAGACGGCTCGGGTTGCCGTACTGGTCGCCGCCCTGGACGGGGTTGTAAGCCCAGGTGCTGCCGTTGTACTTGCCCGGCGTGTATTCGCTGTTTCCGCCCGTACCGTAGTATGACTGCTGTATAAGTCTGCCGGTATCGTGGCGGTTTATAAGGTTGGTTAAACCGTTTATATTGCTCGTCTTATCCTGGATGTAGTTTATGCCGCCGCCCCAGGATAACTGTATGCCTATTTTGAATCTGTCGTTTTCTATGTAATGAGTTTTGCTGTTATATACCTGTATAAGCTCGGTCTCTATTTTTGACAGCGAAAAATCCGTTTCCTTACCGTCGCAGGTCTTTACCGTGATGCTCTTTATGTTCTTCGCCTCAGCGCTGTTTAAGTACGACGATATAAGCCCGTTGAACGTGACGTTTTTGCCGGCTTCAAGATAGAAATCGTCCGTCTTTTCCGCGCCCGACACGGTGTATTTGACGAATATCTGCAAGGCTCTGCCGGAGGTGTACGTCAGGCTCATGCGGTTGAAATCGCTGTCAAACGCGCCGCTCTTGAAATTCATCACAAACCCGGATCTGACCTTGAACGTCTTTTTGTCGGCGCTGCTTCCGCTCGCCGTATAGCTTACGCCGTTATCCGTCTTATAGACCTCCTCGACCGGCTCGTCGGGCTTTTTCTCCGTCGTCGGCTCGGCTGTCGTCTCCTTCGTCGTTTCGGGAGCTTTTGTCGTTTCCGTCTCTCTTTCTGTCTCTTTCGCCGTTGTTACCGCTTCCGTTGTCGTTTCCGGCGCCGTTGTCGTTTCCGCTTCCGTCGTCGTTTCCGTCTCGGCTTCGGTCTCGGTCTTTGTTTCTGTCTCTGTTTCGGTTTCAGTTTCCGTTTCTGCCGACGTTTCGGTTTCCGTCTCCGTTTCTTTTTCCGTTTCGGTCACGGTATCTGCCGCGGTCGCCGTATCCGCCGCCCCGGTCGTTTCCTCCGGCTGTCCCGCGCAGGACGCGAGGTTGATTAAAGTTACGGCGGCTAAAAGTACGGCGAACAGTCTTAATATACTTCTTTTGCTCATATTTTATCTCCCGTGATATTACTGCATAAGCTGCTGTCTTCTGTGTTGAAGCGTATAGAGGTTATAGTACTTTCCGCGCGCGGCGAGGAGCTGATCGTGCGTTCCCTGCTCCGCTATCTGACCGCCCTGCAAAACTATAATATTGTCCGCGTGCTGTATGGTCGACAGACGGTGTGCGACGACGAGCATAGTGCCTATATTCATCATCTTTTCAAGCGAATCCTGTATTAACTGCTCCGTCTCCGTGTCTATGTTCGCCGTCGCCTCGTCGAGTATCATTATTTTCGGCTTGTAGAGCACCGTGCGGGCGAACGATATGAGCTGACGCTGACCGGCTGAGAAGTTGTTTCCGAACTCTCTCACCTCGTGATCGAGCCCGTCGCTCAGACGCGATATGAATTTATCGGCGTTGACGTACTTGCACGCGTCCCAGATCTCCTCATCGGTTATGCCCTCCTCGCGCAGTACGATATTCGATTTTATCGTACCTGAGAATAAGAATACCGTTTGAAGCATCTGTCCGAACTGGCGGCGCAGCGACGAAATCGTGTAATTTCTTATATCGACGCCGTCGATCAGTATCCTGCCCTTTTGTATGTCGTAGTTGCGGCATAAAAGCGAAAGTATAGTCGTTTTGCCCGCTCCGGTCGGACCTACGAGCGCGACGGTCTGCTTTGCCTCGACCTTGAAGGACAGGTCCTTTAAGATCCAGTTTTCGTCCTTGTACGCAAACCAGACGTGGTCGAATTCTATTTCGCCCTTGACCTCGCCTATATCGACGGCGCCGGGCCGGTCCACGACCTCGGGCTTGATATCGAGCACCGTGAATATCTTTTCCGCCGAGGCGAACGCCGATTGCAGCCAGTTGAACTGCTCCGCGAGCGACTGTATCGGGTTGAAGAATTTCTGTATATACATATAGAATTCAACGAGCGTCGCCGAGGTTATGACCTGACCCATGAAGGACGTGCCGTTTATGTACCCTCTGCCGGATAAGTAAAGCAAAGCGAGCACGCTTGAAATGTAGAGCATATAGATCGTGGGTCTGAATATGCCGAAAACGAAGATCTGTCTGCGTTTCGCCGCGCCTAATTCGTCGTTTTTTTCATCAAACTCCTTCATTTTCTGTTTTTTGCGGTCAAACACACGGATTATCTTCATACCGGAGAGGTTTTCGGATAAAAACGTGTTTATATCCGTCGTACCGTCCTTTACTCTCCTGTACGCTTTTCTTGAAAACTTGCGGAAGATGAGCGTGAAAATGACGATGAACGGCACAAAGCAAAGCACCATGAGCGTAAGCTCGAGGTTCAGAATGAACATGGCGATAAGTATGCCGATTATGACGAGCGAGTTTTTGGCGAGGTTTACGAAAATATTCGTAAACATCATTGATACGGCGTTCGTATCGTTCGTCACCCTCGTCACGAGCTTGCCGACGGGTATCTCCGAAAACTGCTGATGCGACAGCTTTTCTATATGCTCAAACGTATCGTAGCGGAGCGACGAAATGATCCTCTGCCCCGTCCTTTGCAGTATTATCGCCTGGAAATACTGGCAGGTGAGCGATACGATGAGTATGCTTATGTATATTCCTATACGAGTGAAAAGCTCGCGCATCTCAAAATTCGTTTTTAAAACGTCCGTTATGCTGCCTATTATAAGCGGCGACGCTATGTCGTACGCTATCGACACAAGCATTATGAAGAAAACGAGCAAAAAGCTTTTGTAGTACGGCTTTGCGTACTTCAAAAGGCGTTTCGTTATCTCGCCGTCCTTCATATTCCTGTCAAAGCCTATCGCTTCCTTTTTATCCTTCATCAGAGCGTACGCGAGGATGAAGGCGGCGGCGAACGTGCCTATCACGGCGCCGGCTATAAGAAGGGGATAATACTCACGCATTTATATCTTCCCTCCTCTCGTCCTCGAGCCTTTGGAGCTCGACGGTCTTTCTGTACGATTCGCAGGCCTCGTAAAGCTGTTCATGCGTACCGACGGCGGTGACCGTGCCGTCCTCAACGTAAATTATCTTGTCCATATCTTCAACGGTGCTGACGCGGTGCGCTATCATTATCGTGGTTTTTCCCGAGCGCACGTTTTTGAGGGCGTTCAGTATCGCGTCCTCGGTCTTTGTGTCGACCGCGGAGACAGCGTCGTCCATTATGATTATCGACGCGTCTTTCATAAGCGCGCGTGCGATGGAAATCCTCTGCTTCTGTCCGCCCGATACGGTCACACCGCGCTCTCCGAGCACGGTTTTGTATTTTTCCGGGAATTCCGATATATCCCCGTCAACTCCGGCAAGCGACGCCGCTTCCCTGACCTGCACGTCCGTGTAATCGTCCACGGCGAAGGCTATATTGCGCTCTATCGTGTCGCTGAACAGGAAATTGTCCTGCGGAACGTATGCGGAATAATCGCGAAGAGTTTTTATCGGTATTTTATTTACGTCGTATCCGTCTATGAACAGCATACCGTCGTCAACGTTATACTGCCTTAATATAAGGTCGGCGACGGTCGTTTTGCCCGAGCCGGTCTTGCCGATAACGCCGACGCTCTCGCCCGCGTTTATCTTAAACGACACGTTGTGAAGCGACGGAACGTCCGAGCCGGGGTACGTGAAGGTAAGATCTCTGAATTCTATATCGCCTTTTATCTCTTTTATATCGAGCACGTCTTCTCTGTCGCGGACGTCGACCTTCGTGTCTATCAGATCGGTTATGCGCTGAAGCGACGCCTTGCCGCGCGAGCGCATATCTATCAGCTCCGCGACAGCCATTATAGGCCAAACGACGGAGGTGAAATAGCCGGAGAATTCGATCAGTCGGCCGACGTCGAAAACACCGGCATGTACGAGATAGCCGCCGTAGCCGAATATGATGCAGACGACCGATTCGACGAACAGAGTGACCAAAATGTTCAAAAGCACGGACACGCGGACGTAGCTGACGTTCGCGTCCTCGTTATGACGGTTGAGCCACGCGAAAGCCATAAGCTCCTTCGTCTCGCGGACGAACGCTTTTATGACCGAAATGCCGGAAAAGCTCTCCTGCGAAAAGTCGGACAGCTTTGAAAACGCCTCCTGCCTCTCGTCCCAGCGCTTAGTCATCGTCTTACCGACGACCGTGCCGACGGAGCCGAGGAGTATCATCGGTATAAGCGCGAAAAGGGTGAGCCATACGTTCATCCTCGCCATTTTGTATATCGCCAAAACGCCGAGCAGCGCCGCGTCCGCCGTCATCAGAACGCCGCCGCCGAAGCAGTCCTGAACGGTCTCCAGGTCGTTTGTGAAAAGCGACATGAGGCTGCCGACCTTGTTTTCATTGTAAAACTGCTGCGACAGCTCTTTGCAGCGGTCGAACATCACGGAGCGCAGATCAGTCTCCATCTTCACCGCCGAGCCGAAAAAGCAGATACGCCACGCAAACCGCCCGATAACGAGCGATAATATGACGAACAGAAGCGGACGGCAGATATTGTCAAGCAGTATATCCATGTCAAACGCACGGACAACGCCGTCTATTTCCACCTGCCCGTAGACTAGGCCGTTCACCGTCAAACGGTACAGCTCCGGAACGATCAGCTGAACGCGGTCAACGACGAAAAGAGCCGCTATTCCGAGCAAAAGCGGAAACAGATATTTCAAATAATACTTGTTAATATACTTTCCGAAAATCATTTATATATATCCTTGTTCTTTTTCGAGTACGGATTTTTGTTTTTGTTCTCGTCCTCCGGCTTGTTGCCCATATAGGTGAGCCAGCCGATAACGTGCACGAATACTCTGACGCCTATGATCCACAATAAAAACGCGCCGACAGACCACCATATCGATATGCCGACGACAAAATGCAGTATGAGAAGTATCCATCCGGGTATACTCCAGTACCAGTGAAAAAGCAGGCTTAAAAGCACCGACAAAATATATTGAAAAAATCGTTTCATATATTGGATTATAACAGATATTTATATAAAAGTCAATACAAAAAAAGAAAAATTCCCGCCGGATTAAAAGCGGCGGGAGATATTCCGTTTTTTATTCAGCTAAACTCTTATCGTTTTCTTTGACGAACGCTCTGAAATTCTTTGCGGACTGCAATATGTCGTCGTCCCATTTAAGGCGGTCAAACAGCTTGTCGGACGTCGGGCAGACGTATGAAAACCCGTACGGACACCGAGGTTCCGCGATTATGAACGCGTAAAACGATTCGTTCAAAGGAAGCGCGCCGCGCGGGTCGTGCGTCAGTATATCAAAATCGTTTTCGTTGACGTACTTTGCGGGTATGGCGAAAACTCCGGTCTTCGTCTCTTTGTTTTTGTACGCGCCCATATCCGTCATCATATCGAGCAGCGTTTCCTCGCTTATACTTTTTGACGGTGACAGATACAAGTCAAGCCGCACCGTGATCTTACCGCCGCCCGCGAAATTTGACGAGTTGTATTTTTCGCTTACTTTGTCGATTTTACAGATACATTCGGCGTACCCGTCGACGTACGGCAGATCCGTAAACTCGTCCTCTTTTATATCGTAGTAAAAGCGGTATTCAAGCGGCGTGATACGCGCGATAAAGCCGTTTTTGTCCGTGTCTGCAAAAAACTCCTCTATCTGCTCTTTTATTTCCTTTTTTTCATGCACGACTATATTTCTGTCGCCCGAAAAAACCGTTTTAAAGCCGCCGAAATCCGTACAGGCTACGGAAAACCGCGTTTTATCGGCGAATTTTGACGCGGTGATTATCGCGGTGACGCCGATAACGAGCGCGAGCGCGGCGGCGATCGAGGCGTATTTTAAAAATCCGTTCTTTTTCTTTTTTTCGTCCGCTTCAAGTATCAGTTTATCGTCTATATCCGTTATCGCGCTTTGCAATTTCTCATTTTTCATACAGGTATCCCTCCTTTTTAAGGTGCTCCGCGAGCTTGTCGCGCGTCCTTTTGAGCATCATAAGGACCTTGCTCTGACCGTAACCGTACCGCTTGCAGATGTCCGACACGGAATCGCAGTACCAGTACCGTCTGACAAAAACCTTCCTCTCCGCCTCCTTCTGCGACAAAAGAAAATCGGAGATTATGCGCGACAGCTCGGACGAGGTGACGGAATCCTCGACGGTATTCTCCCCGACGGCTTCTTCAAGCTCGTCGAACGGTATGAGAGCGTTATCGTCCATACGTTTCTGCGCGTTGTTTTTGCGAAAGATATCGAGCGCTTTTTCGCGCGTCAGCTTGCCGATATACGCTTTTAAATTCTCCGGCTCATTCGGCGGTATGCTATTCCACGCGGCAAAAAGCGCGTCGTTTACGCATTCCTCGCCGTCGCGCGGGTCGGACAGGATATTGTTCGCTATGCTTTTGCAATAGCCCTCGTACGCCTTTTTCGTGTCCTCTATCGCGCTCTCGTCGCGGTCAAAAAACTTTTTGACTATCTGCCGGTCGTCCATATTCCGCCCTCCTTTCCATCTTACTTCAAAGGCGCCTTCACCCGTATACACGTAAAAAAATGAAAAATATCACAAAATTTTCGAAAAAATCCCGGATTTAATAAGAGTTGGCGCTATCCGTTAAGACGACGCCAACTTTTATATGTTTTTCGAATCAGTTTATTTCTTCTTCTTGCTGAGCACGATTATGAGCACCACAACTGCGGCGATGGCGGCGGTGAGAAGCACGGCGATGATTATAAGGACCACCACAAGCGCCGATACGCCGCTCTCACCGGTCGCCGGTCCGTCCGTCACGGTGCCGGAGGGCTTCGTTTCCGCGCCGGTCGTACCCTCGTTCTGAGTATCGGTGCCTATCGGTACGAGATCTTCCGTATTTACCGGCTCCGTAACGGTAACGTTTTCAGTATTTTTTTCGGTCTCTTTTTCCGTTTCCTTATCCGTTTCCGTATCGGGCAGAGTGGTGTCCGGTACTACGGGCTTTTTATACGTTATCTTTGCTATGTCTGTAGCGACTACGGTGCTCATGTTGCCGTAGTCGTCGACAGACCAGACGACGCACCAGTAATATCTGTCACCCTCGATCTGCGGAACCTTTAAAGCGTAGGCTTTTTCTCCCTCCATCTCTTCCATTTCGGCGTAGCCGTTTTTATCCGACGTATACCACTGATAACCGAGCGTGCAGCCTGCCGGCGCTTTTGCCTCGACTATGAGCGCTACCATCTCGTCAAGCGTCAGCTCGTCGCTCATCGGCTGTACCGTTATCGTCGGAGGCTCGACCGTTTTGTCAACGACCTCGACGGTTATGACGTTTGAATAGCTGTAGTTAGCCATTTTGGGATTGTTCTCCTCACCGTCAAACACTCCGCAGACGTAATAGTACGTGCCCGCCTTGCTCGTATCGGGAGTAAACGTCTTATCCTCGTACATATCCTTGCCCGTGTCTATAGCTATGATGTTCTGGAGCTTGCCCGTGTCCGTTCTGTACCAGTGATAAGAAATGTAGTCTCTGAACTGGTCGGCGTTGCCGGAGGTGCCATGCGCCTCGGCTTTTATCTCGACCTTCTCGCCGGTATAGCACGTTATATATACGGGCACGATGATCTCGGGCGGCGTGAAGCGGGAGGCTTCGCATACGGATATTACGGCGCGCGGCGTCTCGACCGTGCCGTCGTTTCCTATGACCCTGCAGTATATCTCAGAGCCGTCAAGCCCCTGCTTTACGCCGTCAAGATATATGCAGTTGCCTATAAGTCCGGTGTCGGATGACGACGCGTTGATATATTTGCACCATGCGTCGTTAAAGTTATTTACCGTGTAATCCTTGCCGTTTTCGGCGAAGATTATATGCCATTCGTACGTAAATTTCTCGTGTCCCTTGTCGTTTTCGCAGACGCACTGATAGTACGCGAGCGAGCCCTCGGGCCAGCTGAGATTATTCGGCGCCTTTGATATTACGGGTATCTGCTTCGGCACCTCGGCGTAAGCCGCGGACGCGAAGATCGCGGATATTACGAATACAAGCGCGATAAAACAGGAAACGACCTTTGTTTTTTTCATTTTCATTACCCTTTCTTGTAAAATTCGACTGTTAAATAACGGTTTTCGGACGCGGAGACGGCAAGCACGAGCGCAAGCCTTTCCGCGTATCCGTCAAGCTCGCGCGAAAACGCGTCAAACCCCGTGATAAACAGCTTTGTTTTTTTACATATGCTTGTAAGCGCGTCGTGCAGAGCGTCAAGATTGGCGCCGGAATATCCGTCAAGCGACGAGCCTAACGCCGTATGAAGCGCTTTTTCGTCCTTTACGGACGACAGATCGACGTAAATTTTATTATATCCGAACATATAAACCTCAATATAACCGCGTAAACGTTTCGTAATGGTCGTCCGTATAGTATATAAGACCGTCGTTTGAATAAACTATGCGCTTTACGCCGCGCGCCTTGGCGCCCTTTGTGTCTATATCGCACTCATAGTATGAGCGGCCTTTTTGCTTCGGCAGCTTGTTGTCGTAGTTTCCGAAGTAGTCGCCGCCTATGCTCTTGCCCCTGGCGTACTTGTCAAGATAACCGCCGTCCCAGCCGAGCTTCTGCGCCTGCTCCTTCGTTATGAAGTTTGACGGGAGCTTTCCGTAGGTGTGTATATAGAGCGCAACGTCGTCCTTTGACGTGTACTGTCCGTCCTCGTCTATCACCGCCGCGCCCGTCGTATCCGCCGACGTCTGCGGCGCGGCGGACGTTTCCGCGTCGGTTATAATGTTTATCGGCGCGTCCGTTTCAAGATAGTATAAAAGCTCCTCGCACGACACGAGCGCAAACACGGCGAAAACGGCAAGTAAAACCGCCGCCGCTCTTTTAAGTCTTGTCTTCATCTTTATTCCTTTTTGATTTTATATAAATAATATAACACTATTTTTCCGAAATGTCAAGAAGAATTTTTAAAATGCCTTCTTCTCACGGGGGAAAGAAAAGCCTTCTCCGTAGGGGTCGGCGCCTCGACGACCCGTTTCAAGCGTTCGTATGCGGGGCCGGTGTTCGCCTCATCCGTCGGCAAAGCCGACACCTTCTCCAACAGGGGAAGGTATTAAAAACCCCGCCCTTGCGGGCGGGGGGGAAAAACGTTTGTTTTATTGTTTACTTGTTTCGTATTCTTCCAATATTCCTTCAATATCTTGTTTTGTTTTATCGTCTGCAGTGTCAAAGTATTCTCTTATTTTTTCTCGTATTTCCTCATTCTCTAATGGATCGGTTGGATTCAAAATCGACTTGCACCACGGGCTATCACTATAACCTTCCATAGCAGGGTTATCTAAATATAACGGTCTATTGTTTGCATCAACATCATTAAAATAATAAGCAACGCTTTTATACATATTCATTACCAGATTTTGATATGCGATAGCGGCTGTAAAATCGTATCCCTTTAAACGTATTGTGCAAAAGGCGAACATTTGGTATCTTCTATTAAGTTCTCCGTTTGTATCAAAGCCGTTTTTTAAAACAGTTGTTTCGTTAAGATCGTTATAATAAGCGTCTTTGTCTGTAGAGTAGAATAACAAGAACATTTCGTTTTTTGCACCATTTATATACCTAAACGAAAGCTTGAATTCCGCGTCACCGCTTGACATATCAAATTCCTGATATTTTCCCGTCAAGATTTCAACATTATCGTCGTGTGCAACGTAAACCTTAAGTTTTGAAAACTTATAATCGGGATTACGCATATTGAAAACTTCTTTTACGTTGACTTTAACGTTATATTCCATTATATCCTTTTCATCATACGCGTACATCTTTGTATATTTCATCGGCTTGTCGTATGAATCAAAAACATCAGATTCAAATTTTGGAGCGTTAGGAGAAACGAATTCAAAAAGTTGAATTTTTTCTTTTATCAGTCTGTCATTTTGACTATGCAAGCTGTCATAATAATCGGGCATGTACGGATCAGTGAGATACAGAGGCACTCCATTTGCGTCAACTTCACCGAAGTATCTTGCAACGACGGAATAAATGTGGTCAACAGTTTCACATTTTGCAAAAATATCATATCCTTTTACGTTTGCAAAACCGTATGTTCTATTTTCTCGCGATATATATTCTTTTCTGCCATTTTTTCTCAATTCAAGCCTAAACGCATCAATGTCGGTATTTTCATCTATTTCATCATAATAATCATGCGTATCTTCTATCCAATATATAGTGAAAAATCCGTTTGTCGCTCCGTTTATACATTTAAATGACAATTCAAAATCAGCTGTTGCGCCGGGTATTTCGAGAACTAAATAATTATCGGTAAGCATTTCGATATTTTCGGAAGAAGTTATTATTATCTTAACATAGTTTCCGTGAGAACCCTCTCCATTCATTGACATCGAATTGAAATATGTTGTGTTATTATAACGCATTTGATACGTTTTTATTTCACTTTTATCATAACCATAATACCTCACAAACGGGCTTGATTCAGATGATTCTGTCACTTCCAGCGTAATCGCAGGATTCGGGTCCGGCAAATACTCAATAGGTAAAAAATACTTATTTTTTTCAGTTGTTTCATCAATCTCCCCCGTCGTCTCTCCGACCTCCGTCGTCACGTCCGCGGTTTCCGTCGTTATGGTATCCTGATCCGCCGTTGTTTCCGTATCCGTATTTATCTTTGTTCCGTCAGCCGGCTGATTTTGCTGTTCCTTCATTATCCTGCCGACTATGGGACCGACTATCATGGCGGACAGTACGAATACGACCGTTACGGCGATCGCGGCAGTCTTTTTTACAACGCCGTACCGGTGTTCCTTCTTTTCCTCGTATTCATCGCGGCGTCTTAATACGTTTTCCGCCATTTCCTTATACGTCTTCACCCGTTATTCCCTCCTTTATAAGCATCTGTTTAAGGCTTTGCTTTGCGCGGTTTAAGAGCGCGGAGACGGCGTTTTCCGATTTTTTCATTATTTTCGCCGTTTCCTTAAC
>CADBSB010000020.1 GCA_902797235.1 uncultured Ruminococcus sp.
CCCAAACTGGGCGTAAGAAGCAAGCACAAGGAGCTTCATCGATATGCCCTTTGACGGATTTTTAGGCCCGTCCTCAAACGGCTTCTTTCAAACTAGGATACTGCACCGTCCTTTATATTTTATCATAAATTTGAAAAAATACAAGATTAAAATGCAAAAATATTGAATAAATTTTCAGTTTTTTTGTATTTATTTCCGTCTGTTAAGTAAAAATTCGGCAAGCTCGCACAGATCGTCGCTTATTTTACCGTACTTTTTGACGGCGTTGATACCCTGATACGTAAGATCGGAGGCGAGCTTCTGCGCCTCGTCAAGCGACATATACGATAATACCGTCGTTTTCCCGTTCTTCTCGTCCGAGCCTATCGGTTTGCCGAGCTCCGCCTCGTCTGCTATAACGTCAAGTATATCGTCTCTTATCTGGAAGGCTCTGCCGATGCAGGCGCAGTATTCGTCCGCGTCTTTGCATTTTTGCTCGTCATAGCAGCCCGCCGCCGCAAGACCGAGCTGAGCGGTACTGCGCAAAAGCGCGCCGGTCTTCAAAGCGTTCATTTTCGTAAACTCACGGAAATCGAGCTTTCTTTCCTCTCCCTGCAAATCCATTACCTGACCGCCGACCATTCCTTTATAACCCGCAAGCTCGGACAAAGCCTTGCACGCCCTGACCTTCGCCTTATCGTCGGCCTCTGCGTCCGCGATGATCTCAAAAGCTATGATCGAAAGCGCGTCGCCGGCGAGCATGGCCATCGCCTCGCCGTAGACCTTGTGGTTCGTCGGTTTTCCTCTGCGCAGATCGTCGTTATCCATGCACGGCATATCGTCGTGTATCAAAGAAAACGTATGTATCATTTCAAGCGCGGACGCAAAAGACAAAGCGCCTTTGTTGAATTTTTCAAGTCCGCCGAATTCCGAGAATTTCAGAGTAAGGAACGGGCGGATGCGTTTGCCGCCGTTTTTTACGCTGTACGCCATGGATTCCGTTATTACCGGATAATCCTTGTCGCAGTGCGATAAAAGATCATATAAATAATCGTTTATTACTTCATTATATGCTTTCATTACGTCCGCTATCATTTTATATCTTCCCCCGTGAGCATAGTTACTTTCTGCTGAGCCTCGTCTAAAATTTTATTCGCCTGTTTTATAAGCGTCACGCCTTCCTCAAACAGTTCAAGCGATTTGTCGAGCGGCGTTGACGTATTTTCAAGCAGTGCCACTATTTTGCTTATTCTTTCCGTTATTTGCTCAAAGCTCATTTCCTTATTTTCCATTCAAGATCACCTCGTCGACGGTCGACACAACCGCGCCGTCGTTCATCGTTATTTTTATGTTATCGCCCGATTTAAAATCGGCGGCTTTTGATTTCGGCGCTCCGTCTTTTTCAACGTAAGCGTAACCGCTTGACAGGACCTTAAGCGGGCTTGTCGCCTCAAGCTTTGCCGCGGCTTTTTCAAACTCGTTTTTCTTCTTTAATAATAGATAACTGATTTTGTCGTTCATTTTTGAAGACACGCCGTCGATCAGAAGCCGTCTGTCGTTTATCTGATTTTCATACGACGACAGAGCGTGCGACGACGCGAACATATCTATCTTGTTCTTGTCGTCCGACAGTTTTTTCTTTATTTTAAGCGTTATTTTATATAATTCCGAATCAAGCTGTTTTTTTATCTCCGTCTTGTCCGGCGTTGCAAGCTCCGCGGCGTGCGAAGGGGTAGACGCGCGGACGTCAGCAGCGAAATCGCATATCGTCACGTCCGTTTCGTGTCCCACGGCGGATATGACCGGTATTTCCGACGCGCGCAGAGCGTACGCTATTTCTTCCTTGTTGAACGGTTCAAGGTCCTCCGCACTGCCGCCGCCCCTGCCTATTATAATCGTATCGACTTTGTTCTTTTTATTGAAGTAATCTATGCCGTCAAGCAGGGTTTTAAGCGATTCCTTGCCCTGCACGGTCGACGGGTAAACGAGGAGCTCGCACAAAGGATAACGCAGTTTTGTTATATTTATTATATCTCTTAACGCGTCGCCCGTCTGTGACGTTATTACGCCGATCTTTTTCGGGTACGCCTTGAGCGGTCTTTTCAGCTTTTTATCGAAAAGACCTTTTTCCGCAAGCGCTTTTTTCAGCTTTTCAGCCTCCGCGTAAAGATCGCCGACGCCTTCTTTTAAAATATTGTCAACGTACAGCTGATACTGGCCGCTCTGCGCGTACAGGCTTATCCTGCCGGTGCATACGACCTTTTCGCCGTCCTGAGGCTTGAATGTGAGCTTCTGGTTCTGATACCTGAACATCACGCAGCGCAAAACGGCAAATTCGTCTTTCAAGGTAAAATACATATGTCCACTCTGCACTCTGTACGTAAAGTCCGATATTTCGCCCGATACTCTTATATTGTTAAGATACGGCGCGCCCTCAAGCGTCATTTTTATCGCTTCGGTCAGCTGTGATACCGTGATCGTTTTATACGTCATACAACACCTTTTCGTACGTTAATAAAGCGGTGCCCGCCGCGTTATCGGATGAAAACGCGGGCTCTGCGAAATACGCGCCGTATTTGTCTTTAAAATATGATTTTAAATATCCGTTTGACGATACGCCGCCGGAAAACAGTACCGGCAGTTTTTCGTCTTCAAGCGCGTTTACCGTCATTTTATCAATCGTCTGTTTTATCACTTCAAGCACGTATGCGGCGATGAACGCGTCTGATCTGCCGTCTTTTTTTAACTGTTCCGTTTTATTCTGAAAGCCGGACAAATTACAGTCGCAGCCGTTTACGCATACGTTTATTTTCGGCAGCTTTTCCGTATTTTTATACGACAGCTTTTCAAACTCCGCCCCGCACGGAAAATCAAGTCCGAGCATAACGCCGGCGCGGTCTATCAGCTGCCCCGACGTTATATCGAGCGTTTTGCCCTTTATATCGCATTTGTAATTTCTGCCGTCACGTTCGGCCTTTAAAAGCTCGAGCGTGCCGCCGGATAAATGGTACGCGTAAAACCTCTCATACTCCGGCATTTTTGAGGAATAAACGGCGGCTTTTATATGCCCGTCCTGATGCGAGTTTTCATATAACGGTATATTAAGCGATTTTGAAACCGCCGTCGCCGTACTTATACCGCATAAAAAGCACGGCATATAAGAGCCCTCGACGCTTCTCGGTCTTGTGCTTACGCCGACCGCCGAGATCTTTGACAGATCGCTTTTTATAAGCTTGAACGCCTCCGGCATATTTACAGTATGCTCGAACACCGCGTCGCTCTGCCTTAATCCCACGCCGCCCTTTTTGACTTTGAGCGGGATCTTTATATTCTCCGTTATCTCACCATCCGCACAGACGGACAAAGACGTCGTATAATTGCTCGTGTCTATACCGAGGACTGACGTCATTTCATCAGCCCCTCGCCCTTTACGGCGGAATTGAGTATTCCGTTTATAAACGCGGGCGCCTGGTCCGTATCGTACTTCTTGGCAAGTTCAACCGCCTCGTTCATAGCGGCGGCGGACGGAACGTCCTCTATATATTTGCATTCATACAGACAAAGGCGCATGATAGATAAAGACACGCGCGATATGCGCTCTATTTTCCAGCCCACGGCGTATTTCGATATCACACCGTCAAGATATTCAAGCTCGGCGATAACACCGAAAAATACGGTTTTAAGATAATTGTCGTCCGCGTATCCGTACAGCTGTACCGCGTTATCGTATAATTCCGCCGGGTCCGTATCTTCTTTGTTGAACGAGTATTCAAACAAAAGACAGAAAGCCTGTTCGCGCAGCTTTGTTCTTGTGACTTTATTTTTTTCCATATTATCTCCAATCCTATCAACTCAAAACAAGCCCGGCGGGTGTTCCGCCCGTCGAGCTCGTGTTTTGTCATAAAAGCCTTATTCGGCAGGCTCCGCGGCAGTATCTTCCGACGTATCCGTTTCCGTCTGTATCTCGCGGTAGTCGAACGAAATGACAAGTCTTTCGCTTATCTTTTCTTCGGTAAGATCGGGTATTATCTCATCTTCCTCTTCGTCCGCGTAGTAGCAGATCCAGCGGTGAGTTTCATCGTTTTCGATATTGCCTATCTTTTCAACGCGTTTTCCGTCCTCGGATAACTTGATACCGAGCGTCTTCATAACGGTCTCGACGTCTTCACCCTTATCGTTCTGATATACTGTCTGCAAATACTTGGAAATAGTGAGCTCTGATTTTTCGCCGAGGGCGCTGAATTTCTTTTCGGGCGTCAGCGTTACCTCGCCGTTATTTATTTCAAACGTGACCATGAAAGAACGGTACGTTCTTTCAACAAGTGAGAATACGACCTTGTCATACGTTTCAAGCTTTGTCTTGAAAGGATCGACCACCTCATCGTTTATCTTGCACTGCCATTCGTATAAGTCGTTCGAGCCGGTCGCTTTTCCAGCGACGGTGTTCATGACCGTGTCGAGCGTATATTCGACCTCGCCGTTGAACTGCGATACGACGACGACGGGAAGCTCCGCGTTTTTATCTTTTGCTCTTATCGCAAGCTCAAGCGCGTACATAGCGGTCGGAAATACGCGGTAAAGCTGACGCGCGTAATCCTCCGTCAATAATCCGCCCTCGGTAGTTTCTTCAACAAGCTCCGCCTCGTCTATCGGCGCAACTCTTATCGCCTCGCTGCTGAGCAGCGTTTTGTTGTTGTTGCCGTAAACGTAGATCGAAACATATGCGTTCTTGTCGCTGTACTGGCTGCCCGCCACGTTGCAGGCGGCGAGCGTTAATATCATAACAGCCGCAAGTAAAACTGTGATCGTTCTTTTGATTTTCATACGGAAAATACTCCTTTTTTATGTGAAAATGCCATTCTTTTATAATTATACAACAAAATAATCAAAATGTCAAGTATTTTTGCGTTTATTCTGTTTTTATTCGGGCTCTGCCGATTCTTCATACGGCTCGGTTTCCGGCTCGGCGTACGGATCGTACGTATATATGTTGTGGATCGTGCATATATTCGTTAAATTCGGTCGGTACATATATTCAGCGTCTTTAATATCTATCTTTATCGGGAAATTGCGTTCCGTTTCAAGCACAAATACCTTCTCCGTCGTATGCTGGCAGTATTCGTTAGCTTCAAGTCCGCTCTCCGTGCAGTATTTTATAACGACGTGGCGCGAGCAGTAAGTCGTCGGCTGAGTGCCGTTTATATAATAACCGACCTCGGCTCTGCCGCCTCTCGGATCGTGTCCGCACGTTTCCGGGTTGTACAGATCGCCGGAATCCTTGCATATAGTCACGGCAACTATATCGCCGTACATCGGGAATTCTTGTATAAGCTCCGTGCCCGCCGCCTTCGCCTCGTTATACATATCCTGATGCAGCTTGACCATTATATTGTCAAATATCTCAAGCGCGGGGTTTAACGGATATTTATGAAGCGGTGTATTATCGTAGAAGCCGTACCATACTGCGGCGACGTAATACGGCGTGAAGCCGCAGAACCATCTGTCGTACTCGTACATCGAGGTACCGGTCTTGCCCGCGACCGCGCACATATCGTCTATCTTGACTCTGCTTCCGTAGTGGGATACGACGTTCTCCATCATTTTTGTCATGACGGATACGGTCGCGCTGTTGAACACCACGGTGCTCTCGAGCTTGTTGTCGATAACGACGTTTCCGTTCGAATCGAGGACCTTTGAATAAGTGCGGCTCTTATTGTGAATGCCGCCGTTTGTAAACGTGGTATAGGCGCTCGCCATTTCGCGAACGGTAAGACCTATCGTGGTGGCGCCGAGCGCAAGAGGCGCTATATCAAGGTCCGACATCGTGACGCCCTTCGAATTCGTATACGATTCGACGAGGTTTTTGATGCCGAGCTTTTTAAGGTATTCGTACGAGCGCTCGACCGTGACTTTTCGGAGGACCTTGACCGCCACGGTGTTCAGAGACACCTCTATCGCGTATCTTATATTGACAAGACCGTTATATTCCTTGTCGACGTTCTGAGGCCACGTTTTGCCGTTATCGTATACCGTGTCCGGCGTGTCGTCAACGACCGTGCCCCACGTAATGATGCCGAGGTCTATACCGGGACCGTAGGTCGACAGAGGCTTGATCGATGAACCCGGCGATCTTCTCGTCTGCGTCGCGGCGTTCAAAATCCTGCTCTGCGTCTTTTCCCAACGGCGTCCGATAATGCCGAGACAGTCGCCCGTGTTCGGGTCGCAGACCACCATCGCGGACTGTGGCTTTATTATATATTGCGGACCGTAGTCGCCTTTTTCTGCGTTGAAATTCGAATCGTCGAGGTAGCACTGTTCAAGTATCGTCTGCACTCTCTGATCCATGCACATATAGACCTTGTAGCCGCCTGAGAATACGAGGTTTGACGCTATCTCACGCGTTACGTTCTTCTGCGCCATTATATCCTCGATCAGATCCTCTATAACTGCGTCAACGTAGTCGGACGATACGTGTGCGCTTGACGTCGTCGACGTCGAGCTTGTCGTCTCTTTGTATAATTTGAGCGGTTCGTCCCACGCGGCGTCAAACTCTTCTTTCGTTATATCGCCGTATGAATACATAGTTTTAAGGACGGTGTTACGCCGTTCGAGGTTGTATTCGGGATTTTGCTTCGGGTCGTACTTCGTCGGGAATTTTATAATCGACGCGAGCGCCGCTCCCTCCGCGAGCGAAAGCTCCGACACCTCTTTATTGAAATATTTTTTCGCCGCTGTCTTTATGCCGTAGCAGCCCTGTGAAAGATATATCGTATTCAGATAATATTCCAGGATCTCGTCTTTGCTGAGCTTTTCTTCAAGATACAGCGCGCGGAATATCTCCTGTATCTTACGCTGTATCGAATATTCGTCGTCGCCCGTGATGTTCTTTACGAGCTGCTGAGTTATCGTCGAGCCGCCGAACGTGGAGCTTGACGACGAAAAGAAATTCTGCACCGCGCCGAGAGTTCTGTACCAGTCGACGCCGCGGTGATCCCAGAAGCGGTGATCCTCTATGTCGACGAAGGCGTCTATAACGTGATCCGGTATCTCTCTTATCGATATCCAGATCCTGTTTTCACCTCCGTGTATGCGCTCATCCTCAAGCTCGACCTCCTTGCCGTTCTCGTCATAGATATAGAACATCGTCGTGCTGTCCTGCTCCGTGCGCAGATAATCGACGTCTATCGTCGGGTCTATGTTGTTTTTAAGATAGAACGCAAACACTATCGCGCAGACGAGACCGGTTATGATGCCGATTATAAAAACGGTTATCAGTACGTTGAATATATACGATATGAGCCGTACGATAAAATGTATCGTCAAGGACAGAACGCGGCGGAAAGCCTTGCCCCAGTATATATGGTAGCCGCGTCTTTCATCGCGCCTCGCGCGTCTCTGCTTTGCGCGCAGTCTCGCGGCTTTCAATTTATATACGGCGTTTTTGAAAAACTCGCCGACCTTTTCCATAGCTGATATGAATTTATTTATCACTATCACCTCCGTTCAAAAGGCAATCATCATATTTTGAATTATAAAATATTATATCACTCATATTGTCGGTTTTCTACAACCTAATTTAAATTTTATATGAATTAGCAGATCAGGCGTACGTTGTCCTCTCCGCATATGCCGACAAGCGCACGTATCATGCCGTCTGTTATATTCACGCCGTTCGGCCAGACGTATTTCCTGTTGTTGTCCGTGCTGTAAATTATAGCCTTGTCAAACACAAAATCATCTTCATATATGGATATAACGGCTTTTATCCGCTCTATTTCCGGATACTTTTCCGGCTCCGCAGACGGTACTCTCACGTACAGTTTTTTGTGATCAGGCTTTTTCTTCTCAACTGGTTCCGACGTCTGTTTATACTCCTCGTCCGGCGTCAGAGGATATATCCCGTCGCAGAGTATTTTCGGTTTTTCCTCGTCACGTTTCGTCACGGTGCCGACGACGAAAACGGGTGTGTCGTACGTCAGATAACCCGAACACGTTCTGTATACGTTCGGGAAAACGATGACCTCGATATCCGCGTATCTGTCCTCAACCTCAACAAAAGCCATATCGTCGCCCTTTTTGGTATTTTTGACCGTTGTACGCGATATTACGCCGCATATAGTGATTTTCTTATTGTCGTAAACGGATACGCTGTCCGAGCCCTCGTCTTCGCTTTCGTCTGGATAGGACGCCAGTATTTCCGCTATCTGCACGGGTTTGAGCGCCGCGCAGTGCTTTTTGTAACCGTCAAGAATGTGACCTGAGAAATAATAACCCGTCGCCTCTTTTTCAAGCGCTAAAATGTCGCGGAACGCAAATTCGTTTATATCCGGATATTCAGGCTCGCCCATTATCTCCTCGCCGCCGGACATAGAAAACATATCCATTTGCCCCGATATGCTCTTTTTCGCCGCCGCCTGTTCCCTGTCGAGCAGCTCGCCGTAGACCGCGAGCATCTTGCTTCTGTACGTGCCGAAGCAGTCGAACGCGCCGCTTTTTATAAGCGATTCTATCTGCTTTCTGTTGCAGTCGTACGGCGCCATGCGGCGTATAAAATCGGACAGAGACGCAAACGGTCTGTTCTGTCTTTCGTGTATTATATCCGCGACGAAATTGCCGCCCACGTTTTTAACGGCTAATAGACCGAAGCGGATATTTTTCTTTCCGTTACGCTCCACAACGTGGTAATAAATATTACTTTCATTTATATCGGGCGGAAGCACCTTTACGCCGTGCTTTGAGCATTCGCCTATATATTCAGCTGTTTTATCAAGGCTTTTGCTTAAAACGCTCGTTAAGAGCGCCGACATATATTCGGCAAAATAATGGCATTTCAGATAAGCCGTGCGGTACGTGAGGAACGCGTACGACGCGGCGTGAGATTTGTTGTATGCGTAGCCCGAAAACGATTCCATCTGCGAAAACAGCTCGTCCGCGTCAGCCTCGCTCATACCGAGCCTTACCGCGCCGGAAACGGTCGTTTCGCCGTCCTTTACCTCGCCGTGGATAAAAATATCGCGCTGCTTTTTCATCTTTGCGGCGTCGGACTTTTTCATAAGTCTGCGCACCACGTCGGCGCGGCCGAACGAATAACCGGCGACGGAGCGGAATATCTGCAAGACCTGCTCCTGATAGACTATTACGCCGTACGTGACGTCGAGTATCGGCTTCAATTTATCCGTCTTATATGATATATTTTCCGTGTTGTGTCTGTTCTCTATAAACGTCGGAATGTTCTTCATAGGACCGGGACGGTAAAGCGCTATGACGGCGATAATATCGTCAAAGCACGAGGGTTTCAGCGACGTCAGAACTCTTCTCATACCGGCTTTTTCAAGCTGGAAAACGCCGCCCGTGTCACCCGTGGAAATCAAATCAAACGTATCTTTATCGTCAAGCGGTATTTTTGACGCGTCAAAATCCGGCTCGTATTCCCTTATCTGTTTTTCGGTATCGGCGATTATTGATAAATAGCTTATGCCGAGTATATCGAATTTTACGAGCCCGACCTTTTCGGACATATCCTTATCGTACTGCGTAAGTGTTATATCGCCGCTCACCGCGAGCGGAACGTATTCGCAGACGGGTCTGTCCGTGATTATTACGCCCGCGGCGTGCGTGGCGATATTCCTCGGCATACCCTCGACGGACATGGCGTTGTCTATAAGCACGCGCACCTTAGGCTCGCTGTCGTACCTCTGCTTAAGCTCCGCGCCCTCCGGCGCGTCGAGCGCATCCTTAACGTAGTCGACCTTAATAAACTGCTCTTCCGAATTTCCATCCTCGTCAATTACGGTTTTTCTGACCCTGCGTGGTATCAGCTTTGCGACGGAATCCACGTCCGCGACGGACATTCCCATCGCGCGTCCAACGTCGCGCACGGCGGCGCGCGCCGCCAGAGTGCCGAACGTTATTATCTGGCTTACCCTGTCTCTGCCGTATTTTTCGGTTATATATTCAATTACCTTGTGTCTGTCCGTATCGGAAAAATCAACGTCGAAATCGGGCATCCCAGTGCGCTCGGGATTTAAAAATCTCTCGAACATCAGCCCGTACCTGATGGAATCCACGTCGGTTATGCCTATAAGGAACGCGACGATACTGCCCGCGCCCGAGCCTCGCCCCGGACCTGTCGTGATATTGTGCGATCTGGCGTATCCCACGTAATCGGCGACTATGAGATAATACTCGTTAAAGCCCATTTTGTCGATCACGGAAAGCTCGTATTCCATGCGATCCCTGTAATCTTTTTCCGTATATATTTCATTAAATTCAAGCGTTTTATCGGCTGTCCTTCTTTTTAAACCCGCTTCGGCCGCGGCTTTAAGGCATTCCTTTGCGTTCTCGTACCCTTCCGGCTTGTATTTCGGTAAGTAGAGCTTTGAAAAATCGAATTCAAAGCTGCACATATCGGCTATCTTCTGCGTGTTCTGCACCGCCTCGGAGTTTTTGCCGAAAACGCGCTTCATCTCGTCTTCCGATTTTAAATAATATTCGTCGCTTTCAAATCCGAGCGGACGGCCGTCGGATATAACGCTTTTTGTCTGTATGCAAAGTAAGATCGCCTGTTTATCCGCGTCGCGCTTTGAGATATAATGCGCGTCGTTCGTCGCCGCGGTCGGTATGCCCGTTTCCTCGGACAGTCTCAAAAGCTCCTTTAAAACGAGCTCTTCCTCCTCGGAGCCGTGATCCTGAAGTTCAAGATAAAAGCTGTCAGGCTCAAACATACGCTTCATTTTCAGGGCATACTCTTTTGCGCGCTCGTAATTGTTATTTAATATCATCTGCGGGATATACCCGGCGATACAGCCGGAAAGACAAATAAGCCCCTCGCTGTGAGCGGATAAAAGCTCCAAATCTATCCTCGGCTTGACGTAAAAGCCCTCCGTATAGCCCTTTGAGACGAGATATATAAGGTTTTTATATCCGATTTCGTTTTTGCATAAAAGTATAAGGTGATTATAAGCGTTATCACGTTTTTTATCGAACCGCGTTTCCGGGGCTACGTACACTTCACATCCGATTATGGCTTTTACGCCCTCCTCTTTGCAGGCGCAGAAAAACTCCACGGCGCCGAACATAACACCGTGATCCGTTATGGCAACGGAATCCTGCCCCATTTCCTTGACGGCTCTCGGTATATCCTTTACCCGGCACGCGCCGTCAAGCAGGCTGTATTCGCTGTGGACGTGTAAATGCACAAAGCTCAATTTACCTTACCCCGATTATATTTATTATACAGCTCGATTATCCTTTTTAATCTGTGGTTCAAGCCCGATTTCGTAAGCTTGGGAGATGACATTTCGGACAGCTCCGATAAAGACGCCTGCGGGTTTTCATACCTCAGATCCGCGGTTTTTCTCAGATCCTCCGGCAGCTTGTCCATAACGCCGTTTTCTTTAAGATAGGCGATCGCCGTCATAACCTCGTTTGCGGCGTTGACCGTCTTTTTTATATTCGCCGTGTCGCAGTTGACGGCTCTGTTTGCAAGACCTCTGTTTTCTCTTATTATCGCTTCGTTTATGTAGTCGAAGCTCGCTGTGGTCGCGCCGATGAACGCGAGAAAATCGGCTATATCGTCACATTTTTTGAAGTAAATCACGTTATTTGAGCCACGTACGGTCATTTTCGGTACAAGTCCCGCGTCGCCGCAGAGCGCGACGGTATCGGACGCCAAATTCTTATAAGGCGTAGACAGTTCAAGATGAAAAGAGCTGTCCGGTCGGCTTACCGTACCGGATGAAATAAAGGCGCCGCGCAAAAAGTGAGAGCCGCATTTACCGCATTTATCGTCGAAAACGCTTTTGTTGACACGGTATAGGGACAGAGAGCCTTTTGCGAAATCCGGGCTCATTTTCGCAATTTCTTTTTTGTCGGATACGGTTATTTTATAACTGTTTACCGCACCGATTTTCTCGTTGTCCTCACGGCTGTTTTTCTTTTCCGATACGTACAGATTGCATTTAATGCCGTACATCTCGTCAAAAAGCGATATAACGGCGTCCGCCGCTGGTTTTATTTCGGTTATGAATTTTATTTTATCGCGGCTGAATATGCTTGAATAAGTCAAAAGTCCCATCAAAAGTGCTTTTTTACAGCATTTTTTTGCAGGCAGTTCTTCAAGCAGCGCCTCTTTTGTATCGCTTGAAAAAGACATCAGTCTATCTTCCTTACTTCCGTTTCTATTTCTATCCCCTCGCGCTCTTTTATAACGCTTTTTATGTGTTCTATCAGCTTAATGACGTCGTCAGCCGTGGCACCGCCCTTGTTTATGATAAATCCCGCGTGCTTTTCGGATACCTGCGCGCCGCCGACGGTATAGCCTTTCAATCCCGCTTCTTCGATCATCTGTCCCGTGTACCTTCCGGGATAACGCTTGAACGCGGAGCCGGCGCTCGGATAATTTAACGGCTGTTTGCTTTTTCTTCTGCCTATAAAGTCGTCCATTCTGGCTTTTATTTCGACTTTATCAGCTTCCGTAAGCTCAAATTCTGCGGATAAGATGATATATTCGCCCGTTTGGAACGCGCTCGTTCTGTAACCGAATCCGCACGTTTCATTGTCGAATTCCATAATACGTTTTTCCTTTGTCGAATACACTCTGACCTTTACCGTAACGTCCTTGATTTCGCCGCCGTACGCCCCAGCGTTCATGAACACCGCGCCGCCGACGGAGCCGGGGATCCCGTACGCGAATTCAAGCCCCGCCAAACCGTTTTTATACGCGCTTTTGCATACAGCTGCCAGCTGCGCGCCGCATTCCGCCTTTATGATCTTATCGGTAACGCTGATTTTTGAAAGCTTCTGCGTCATAATGACCGCGCCGTTATATCCTTCGTCCGAAAACAAAACGTTCGATCCGCAGCCTATAACGATGTATTTAACGCCGTTATCCTCGTAAAAGGATATTACCGATATAAACTCATCCTCGTTTTCTGGATACACGGTAAAGCATTTGCCGCCTATTCTAAACGTCGTGAACTCGGACGCGTTTTTTTCTTTAACGTACTGTATTTTATTCTCATCAAGGAATTCCGTCAGCTTCCTCATATTTTTCTCCCGACAATTTCTTTATAAATATAATACTACAAATATATGCCGAATTCAATATCTTTTATTAAAAAAATTGGATTGAATAGTCTGTATATTTATTCACCCGTACGTCGTTTTGCACAAAGCGTTTGTTTTACGTTCGCAAATTTCGAATTTACATATAAAAACACGCGCTGAAACTGCGCGTGATACGTGGTATTTAAAGCAGTATGCAGATCATTCCGGACGAGCCCTCGTTAATGACCCGTTGCAGCGTTTCGGCGAATTTGGCCTTTGACGCGTCCGACAGATGTGCGGACTTCTCCGACAGTCCCTCGTCCGCAAGCTCCTTCAGGGTCTTGCCGAACATATTTGTGTTCCAGTAATTCTCGGGGTCCTTGTCGTATTCGTCCGTCAGATACTTCACAACGTCGTTAGACTGCTGCTCCGTGCCGACGACGGGGTTTATCTCCGTCATAACGTCAACGCCTATTAAATGCGTCATATGCGCAGCGACTTTAAGTCTTACGCCGTATCCGCCGGTCTGGCGCACTATCTCCGGCGCCTCCGTCTTCATATCCGACATATCCGGCAAAACTACACCGTAGCCCTTCTCTTCCGTGTCTTTTATCGCAGACACGTACTTTCCGTATATCCTCTCGTTTTCCTTCATTCTCCTTACCGTTTCAAACAGCTCCTCGTCGTTTTTTATATCGCAGCCTGAGATCTCCGATACGGATGCGTAATATAACCCGGGATCGAGCTTTGCTTTGACCGTAACTCTGCCCGTGCCGAAATCTATTTCCGATACCTCAGACGATATTATGTTTTCATTGTCGTTTAAATGCGAGAATATTTCTTTCGCGTCCTTTATCTTCGCCGCGCTTTCCGCAAGATCGAGCGCCGTTTCGGTTATTGACTTATTTACGGGGTGATCCGCGCCCAACGCCTTTAAATATTCCGGCAGATCTATGCCTATCTCCGCAGTCGGGAATTCGAGCAGCACCTGTTCGAGTATCTTTATTATATCCTCGCCGTCGAGCTGCAGGCAGTTGACGAGCGCCGTCGGCGCGCCGTATTTCTCTTCAAGCTCGTACGCGAGCGCTATACTGTTTTCATCGCCCGGGTCAAGACAGTTCAAAATGATAACGAACGGTTTATCGTGCGCTTTGAGTTCCTCTACCGTCTTTTCCTCCGCCTCCACGTAGTTTTGGCGCGGTATGTCACCTATCGTTCCGTCCGTCGTAATAAGCATTGCTATCGTACAATGCTCGGAGATCACCTTTTTCGTCCCCGTTTCCGCAGCCGTGTCGAAATCGACCGGCGTATCAGACCACGGCGTATGTACGAGGCGCGGCTGTCCCTCCTCCGTCGTTCCCTCGGCTTCGGGTATCACAAAGCCTACGCAGTCGATCATCCGGACGTCAAAGCCTGCGTTATCGTCAAGCTTTACGCTGACCGCTTTTTCGGGTATGAATTTCGGCTCCGTCGTCATCACCGTTTTCCCCTGCGAGCTTTGCGGCAATTCGTCTCTCGCTCTCTGTCTTTCGTATTCGTCTTCGATATTGGGTATAACGAGCGTTTCCATAAAACGCTTTATAAACGTTGATTTTCCCGTTCTGACCGGTCCGACAACGCCTATATATATCTGTCCGTTCGTTCTTTTAGAAATGTCTCTGTAAATATCGCTTCCGTTCATATCTGTCCTCCGCACATCATTTTGTTACATTTATATTCAAAGCCGCGGCTTTTATACTCAAAACCATAAAAATTCAAGCAAATATTGAAATTTATATATTGACAAGCCGCCGTTTTTGTATTAGAATATATACAAAGATATTGAGGAGGTAGTTTATGAAAACAGTTGTGATAAAGCTTAAAGAAATCAAAGACGTTTACGATTTCGTCGCCGCCGTAACGGCTTACCCGGGCGATATAGACATAGTCAGCGGACGTTACAGAGTAAACGCGAAGAGCATTATGGGCATATTCGCTCTCGATCTTACGCAGCCGCTCAACCTCGAGGTATTCGGCGATGATCCCGATGAGGCGATAAAAGATCTTGCCGCTTTCATTGCCTGAATAACGTATTAAAATCGGACTTTTTTCATATATTGTACGGAAAATAAAAATTCCGGAGTACAGTAATGAAAAAAGTCCTTTCTTTATTTTTATCCTTTATCCTTTTCGTATCCTGCTTTTCCGTTTTCTGCTCGGCCGAATTTTCCGAGGAGCTTGACTGCAAATCGGCGATACTTATTGAGGCGTCGACGATGAAGGTCTTATACGAAAAAAACGCGGATACCGCGTACCCGCCGGCGTCAGTCACTAAAATAATGACCGCGCTCCTTGTTTTTGAGGCGCTCGATGAGGGCAGGATAACGCTGTCCGATAAAGTGCCGGTGTCCGAAAACGCGGCGAATATGGGCGGCTCGCAGGTATATCTGAAAGTAGGCGAGGATATGACGCTTCTTGATATGATAAAATCCTTAATGGTGGCAAGCGCGAACGACTGCGCCGTCGCTCTTGCCGAATACGTTTACGGCAGCGAAGCATCGTTCGTCGTTAAAATGAACGAACGAGCGAAAGTGCTCGGGATGAAAAGTACGAATTTTGAAAACGTGACGGGCTTGGACGACACGACGAAAAACCACGTCACCTCCGCGCGCGACATAGCTATAATGTCGGCAGAGCTTATGAAGCACAAGGACGTTTTCAACTATTCTACGATTTGGATGGATACGATAAGAGACGGCGCGTTCGGGTTGACGAACACAAACAGGCTCGTTCGCTTTTACAATGGCTGCAACGGTCTGAAAACGGGCATGACTGCAAAGGCGGGTTTCTGTATCTCCGCTTCGGCAAAGCGCGGCGATATGCAGCTTATCGCCGTAATAATGGGCGCACCGAGCCGCGACGTGCGAAACGCGGCGGCATCAAAGCTTCTCGACTACGGCTTTGCAAATTACGGCTTATACAGCGTTTTAAGCGAGGAGATGGCGCCTTTGAAGCTCACGGGCGCGTCGGAGCGTGAATTGAAGATCAGACACGGCGATTTTTCCGCGCTTCTGCCGTCGTCACAGCTGCATAACGTGACGTATGAAACGAATCTTCCGGATTGCGTAGCAGCGCCCGTAAAGAAAGGCGACGCCGTCGGCAGCATAGAATTTTTCTCCGACGGAAAACCGATAGGCGAGGCGACGATTTACGCTGACGGGGACGCCGGGAGGATAACCTTCGGTCAAATGTTTTTAAAACTTTTGTCTTCATTTCTTATGATAAAATAAAGTTTTCAAATATGACTTGTATTTTAACATCTTTTATTGTATAATTAAGAAAAAACAAGAAAAGGCAGGAATATAAAATGGCAATAGGACTTAAAACAAATTACTGCAAAGGCTTTATTTCCGACGGCGAGGTAAGAGGCATAAAGCCCGAGATCACCGCGGCGAAGGCGGTACTTGAAAACGGCACCGGCGCCGGATCGGATTTTACCGGCTGGGTACGTCTGCCCTACGATTACGATAAAGAGGAATATAAAAGGATAAAAGCCGCGGCGGAAAAGATAAAGAAAAGCTGCGACGTGTTTATCGTCATAGGCATAGGCGGCTCATACCTCGGCGCGCGCGCCGCTATCGAGTTCGTCACAAGCCCGCTTTACAATACGCTTAAAAAAGATACGCCCGACATATATTTCACCGGAAACAGCATCAGCTCCACCGCTCTGTCCGAGCTTTTATCAATATGCGAGGGCAAGGACATCTGCTTGAACGTCATAAGCAAATCCGGAACAACGACGGAGCCCGCCATAGCTTTCCGTGTATTCCGTGATCTTCTGATCAAGAAATACGGCAAAAAGGAAGCGTATGAAAGAATATTCGTAACGACTGACAAAGCGCGCGGAGCGCTCAAAAAGCTCGCCGACGCGGAGGGCTGCGAGACGTTCGTGGTGCCGGACGACATAGGCGGCAGATATTCCGTTCTCACCGCCGTCGGACTTCTTCCGATCGCCGTCGCGGGTATTGATACCGACGCGATGCTCAAAGGAGCGTATGACGCCGCGGAAAAATTCAGATTTGCCGATTTTGAAAACAACGACGCGATGAAATACGCCGCTTACAGAAACCTGCTTTACAGAAAAGGCAAAACGATGGAGATTATGGCGTCGTATGAGGCCGGCTACGCCATGATGAACGAGTGGTGGAAGCAGCTCTACGGCGAAAGCGAGGGCAAGGACGGCAAGGGCATATTCCCGGCGTCCGTCATATTCTCAACGGATCTGCACTCCCTCGGTCAGTATATCCAGGACGGTCTCCGCAATCTGTTTGAAACTGTCGTCACGTTCAAGGAGCCGACGGCGGACGTAAAGATCCCGTATGACGAGGACAACGCGGACGGTCTTAACTTCTTATACGGCAAGACCCTGTTCGAGGTCAACGCAAACGCCGAGGCGGCTACGATGCTCGCGCATTATGACGGCGGTGTGCCCAACCTCGTACTTGAATTCGACAAAAAAGACGCGTACAACTTCGGTTACGCAGTATATTTCTTCGAATATGCGTGCGGCATATCCGGATATACGTTGAACGTCAACCCGTTCAATCAGCCCGGCGTTGAGGCGTACAAAAAGAATATGTACGCGCTTCTCGGCAAACCCGGTTTTGAAGAGTACGGCGAAGAACTTAAAAAGCGTATAAACGGTTAATTTTAAGTTAATTCCACCGAAAAATCATCAAAACGTCTTGCATTTTTCAAAAAAATACTGTATAATATATACAGTAACAAAACGGAGGTTCACAATATGTTATCACTTATCGTAGGTGTCAAAGGCACAGGCAAAACAAAGCATCTGATCGACCTTACAAACAAAGCTCTGACCGATTCGTCCGGCAGCGTCGTATGTCTTGAAAAGGGCAACAAACTGAGGTACGACATAAAGCATCAGGTAAGGCTTATAGATACGAGCGAGTATTTTATTGAAGACGGTCAGTCGCTTTACGGCTTTGTCGCCGGCATACTTGCGAGCGATCACGATATAACGCATCTTTTCATCGATTCCGCGCTCAAGATCTGCAAGGACAACATTGAAAGCTTTGACAAATTCCTTGACGAGTGCGCTAAGCTCGTTTCTCTGCGTGAGGGACTTGACGTGGTAATGACCGCGTCGATCGCCGTTGAAAACCTGACGGACACGATGAAAAAATACATAGAAAAGTAAAAGATCTGAAAAGCTCGCCCGAAAACGGCGAGCTTTTTTTACGCTCTTTTTTCATCTGAGAGCGGCTTGTCCCAGTATATCAGACCGCCTGCCCGCTTTGCCAGCGTGTCCGCGGTTTCTTTAAGATTTTTAAGAAATGCTTCTTCCCTTTTCTTCGACCGCCGCCCTTTGCCCGAATATATGACGTCCGTATAACAGGCGTCGTACGATATCGCAAAATCCTCCTCGTCCTTGTGCGGAAAGAAATTGACTGAAACCTCATACGTTATCATACCGTTATCCGTCTCCGCCGTCAGCTTTACCGACACGCCGTGTCTATTTGTGTTGAAATACAAAAAGCCTTTATAATATCTTTGATATACGTCGACCGTTTTCATATTATCACCTACGATTCGTTAACGAGCTTTCCGGTCATATGCTCCGGTATCAGCTTAAAGCACAGGACGCCCGCTCCGCTTCTTTCGATCTCTTTATTTATATATTCCTCGTCGTTTGTGAATTTACGGCTCAATTTGACACATATATCAAGCGCTTCCGTCTTGTTTTCTATTATTTCTATTTTGCCGAAAACTATAACGCTTTTAATATTTAAAGCCCAGTCTCCCGGATTTCTGCATCCTTTATCATAAACGCAAAACGACGCTTTACTGCAAGCCTTAATCGCGTCGATTTTGTGTCCCGAATTTCCGCTGTGAAAATATAAAACGCCGTCCTCATAATAGTGATTTATCGGCAATGCGTACGGATAGCCGTTATCACCGCAAACGGCTAAAACGCCGCGCGGCTCGTTTATTAAAATCTCCTCGCACTCCTCTTTTGACAGAGCCTGCTTTTTCCTTGCCATTTCACGAAATTCCATTTTTTCTCTCCATTATATATCTCGTCCCGAGATCTTCTCTTACGGTAAAGCCGGATTTCCGATACAGCTTGAGCGCGGGTATATTGCGCTTGAAAACGTAGAGGAAAAAGTCGCCGCCGTTATTTTCAAGAATATGCTTTATTACGTACGTTCCTATGCCCTGACCCCTGTATCCTTCAAGCAGATAAAAGTCGTCAAGCTCGTACTCGTCTTTGTCTTTACATACGCGGTAATAGCCGCAGACTTCGCCGCCCTTATATATCCTTACGTACTCGTTTATGAATTTGTTTATCTTGCGCTTTATCCAGTCCTTTACCTTGCCGTAATCATCAAACGACGCGGTGTCCTCGTACTTATCAACGTTTTCTATACAAAGGCGGTATATTATATCCGCATCCTCCGCTTCCGCCCTTTTGAATTCAATTCCGTCCATTTTTCTTCCACCTCATACCGTTTGAATACATTATACATCACAAATCCGCGCAAGTCAAGTTTTATAAATGTTTTTTCGGATTTTTTTATTTTGCTCTTGACAAACGAACATTTGTTTGCTATAATACAAACAAGAACATTTGTTCGGGGTTTGTATGAAAACGATACTGCACGTTGATTTAAATAACTTTTACGCATCTGTCGAATGTATGTACGATCCGACTATACGCGGTCTTCCCGTCGCGGTCTGCGGCGATATAGAGCTGCGCCACGGCATAGTGCTTGCAAAAAACTATCTTGCAAAAGCGGCGGGCGTAAAAACGGGATATACTATAGCGGACGCAAAGCGCCTCTGCCCCGGCCTCGTCTGCGTTTTGCCGCATATGGACAGGTATATGAAATTCTCCGCAATGGCTAAGGGCATATACAGCGATTATACGGATAAAATAGAAAGCTTCGGCATAGACGAATGCTGGCTCGATCTCGGGGTGACGGACGGAGGCGTTGAATACGCGTCAAAAATAAGGAGCAGAATAAAAAAGGAGCTCGGCATAACCGCCTCCGTCGGCGTGTCCTACAATAAGATATTTGCAAAAATGGGAAGTGACTACAAAAAGCCGGACGCCACGACGGAGATAACCGAGGATAATTATAAACAGCTTTTGTGGTGCCTTCCGATATCCGATATGATGTTCGTAGGGCGCGCGACGGAGAAAAAACTGCGTCTGTACGGTATAAACACGATTGGCGATCTTGCAAATACGGACACGGAGCTGCTTGACCGTCTGCTCGGCAAAAACGGGCTTCTGCTTCACCGCTTTGCAAACGGCAACGATACGTCCGAGGTGTCGTATCTTAACGAGGCGCCGCCAGTTAAAAGCATCGGCAATTCCACGACCGCGCCGCGCGATATAATAACGGACGACGACGTGCGCGTTACGTTCATGAAGCTGTGCGAAAGCGTTGCCGCAAGGCTCCGCAAGCATAAGATGAAATGCTATACCGTAGCGATAGACGAGCGCAGCTCGGAGTTGTCCGTATTCACACGTCAGAAAAAGCTCTTTTCTCCGGTCTTTACCGCCGACGAGCTGTTTTTCACGGCTATGCAGCTTCACAATGAAAACAAACGCGCGGGAATGAGGATACGCTCGCTCGGCGTGCGCGCGTCGTCGCTGTGCTCATTATCGGGGCTGCAGCTGTCGTTTTACGACGATGAGGCGAAGCAGAAGCGAGAGGCTCTGTCTTACGCTGAGGACGAAATAAATTCAAGATTCGGCAGATGCGCCGTAGTACACGGGATAACGATGCTCGATCATGAGTTATCGTCTTTTACTCCGTGCGACGACAGGACCGTCGAGCCGGACAGATTCGAGGGGTGAAACGATGGGTAAAATGTACGTTTCCGTTTCCGCGGAATTCGATAAAGACGGCAATATGAAGCCGTCGATAATACATCTTGAAAACGGATGCGATATAAAAATAAAGCGCGTAAAAAACGTCACGCGTGCCGCGTCCCTGCGCGCGGGCGGTCAGGGCGTGCGTTTTTTGTGCAATATAGGCAGACAGGACATATTTCTTTTCTTTGAGGATCCGAAATGGTTTATAGAGACGTAGAAATAAAGAATTTTATTTTAAAAATAACATAAAAAGACTTGACAAATCGGAATTTTATGATAAAATATAAAAACACGGAGGCGTAGCTCAGTTGGTCAGAGCGTTCGGTTCACATCCGAGAGGTCAAGGGTTCGAGCCCCCTCGTCTCCATAACAAAAGGACGCCATCCGGCGCCCTTTTGTTATGGAGCTACTAAATGGAGGGGGCTCGAAGCAGCGTTAAAAAAACGCTC
>CADBSB010000021.1 GCA_902797235.1 uncultured Ruminococcus sp.
CGGACGTTTTTCAATACTTAAAGGATAAGTTCAAAGATGATAAAAAGGTCGCCGCGGCCGCGGTCGGAAGAAGCGGGTGGAATCTGGAATACGTTTCAAAAAGACTGAAAAACGACACCGATCTTGTGGATCTTGCGATGGCGGAGGACGTTTATTTTTTCCGCTTCGCCTCGCCTGAAATACGCGATAACACAGAATACGTCAAAGCCGCCGTCAGAGAGCGCGGAGAATTGCTTTCCGTTTTGTCGGACCGGATGAAATCGGACAGAAACGTGGTTTTGTCCGCCGTTTCGGAAAACGGAGAAGCGCTGGAGTACGCTTTGGATGAATATAAAAACGACCGCGAGATCGTCATGGCCGCGGTCACAAACAAAGGCGCGGCGTTAGAGTACGCGTCAAAAAAGCTGCGCGGCGACAAGCAGATAGTATTGGCGGCGATAAACAATGACGCCGACGCGCTGAGCTACGCCTCGGGCAAATTAAGGGACGACAAAGAGACCGCGCTTATGGCGATAAGCAAAGACGGTAAGGCGTATTACGACGTATCAAAGCGGCTCAAACGCGACACGGAGGTAATAAAAGCGGCGGTAAATTCATCGGGGCAAAAGATATTTGACGCGATACCAAAGGACATAAAAGCCGGCGTTGATTTTATACTGTTCATGCTTGAAACAATAAAAGAACGACTGCCGGATATGGACGATTACGGAGAATTCGCCGACGGTACGAGCGAATATTATACCGTGTTTAAAGATTCCGAGAACGCGTTTTGTCAGGCGGTGGAGCGCATACCGCTTGAGGAGCTGAAAAAAGACGGCGGGCTCGCTGATAGAATATGTGATCTTGCGGTCGAAATCGACGACGGATATTACGACGAGGGCACGTACCCGTACGAGAGCTCCCACACGCGCCTGCCCGACAGATTAAAGGAATATTTTGAAAAAAACGGCGTACCGTACAGCGCCGTTCTTGACGATTCTATCGAAAAAAGAGAAGCGAAAAAATATCATAAAAAAGAGTATGGGGACGACGTACCGTTTGAAGAATTAGCGTTTTTAAGAGCCTTGGATTACTACGAATGGCATGCTGAAAAGATACGCGGCAATGACGGCGACGAGGCGTTCGCGCGGTATCTTAACGGCGGCTTTGTATATCACGTTATGGAGGATTTCGTCAAAAACCTTGCAGCGAATTGGGAGGGGCTGTTCCATGACAGCGAGCTCTGGCGCGACGACGAATACGAGGTAGACCTCGACAAGGTCTATGAGGAGATCGCAGAACGGCTTTCTTCAAAGATGACCGTAAGGAGAACGGCGTACGATTATTATTACTCCGAGAACGTAAAGGTTTTCGTAAACGATAACGTCCGCTTTGAGCTTGTAAGGGAGGTGCCGTTAAGGATCCTTGAGCTTTGGGTAAACGATTACGATACGGACGTTGAAAGCGGCTTCTGGGTGGCACCCGACAGGCTCGACGTTTTCTGCGACATGGCGGAATACGTGCAGAATAATTACGAAACGTATGAAAAAAGAGCGCGCGCTCACGCGGATAAAATGCTTAAAGAAAACTGATTTGAAAAAAAGGGACTGTCATTCACCGCCGCGCCCCCCGCTTCGCTATCTCAAAGAGGGAGCCTTGATTTGCCTCCCTCTTTGAGAGAGCTGGCTCGACGGTACGTCGAGACGGAAGGAGTTATTCAAAGAATAAGGATTTTGTCTTCAAATTAAAAGGACTGCCGTTTGTGAGCTGACAGTCCTTTTTACTTTATTTATTTCTTTTTCTTTTTAACTATTACGATAATCACGACGATGATGACCGCGACTGCCGCGGCTATGCAGGCTATAATTACGGGGAGGTAGTTATTGTCATTTTTCGTCTGTTTTCCGTTATCCGCCGTCGTTTCCTCTTTTGTTGTCGTGATGTTTTCCGTATCCGTTACCTGCTCCGTATCTTTTTCCGTGTCGGAGGACGGGGCGGTCGTTATCTCCTCAGTCGTCGTCTGCTCCGTATCGGTCGTATCGCCCTTGACTTCCTTTACGTACTGCGGATCGAGCTCGACGCTGACGCCGTCCACTCTGAACATCACGGCGTCCTCGTAGTTTTTGAAGAAACCGGCGGAATATACGGTTATGTACGATTCGTCGGGATCTTCGCATTCGCCGTCGTACGCGTCGAAGCGGAATTTGACGACGTACCCCTCGTATTCAAGCGCGTCCGTCATGTCCGCGACGACGACCTGCCGTCCTTCGACGAAGCTGTATTCAAGCGGCACGCTGTAATACGGCGTGTAATCGCCGACGCTGCCCGTGGTGCAGTAAAACAGCTCGCCGTCCTTATACGTGTCGTTCGTTTGCAGGTATATGGCGAAATACGGGTAGTCCTCGCCTTTTATCTTGACCTGACCGGAGACGTTGAGCGATATGAACGGGTCGTTCGTTTCTTCAAACGTGAGCTGAACGCTTCCGTCGTCGTTTATCTTATGGTTCATGCCGTTTGCGCCGGAAAGCTTTGAGAAGTCTATCACAACGGCGTCGCCCTCTGCTTCCGGTATGGACGTTTTGATCGTTACCTCGGCGTCCGGGTCGGGATCGACGAGAGACGCTCCGCCGAACACGGTCTTGTCGGTCATAACAAGACGGTTGGTTCCGCAGATGTTGTCGTCGCGTCCGTTTATTACGCCCGCTCCCCATTCAAGCCAGTTCTGCCATTCGTCGTTGTTTTCGCCCGCGGTGGCGGTCAGAAGCGCGGCGGATATGCCGTATGTCGTTCCCACGTGGGGAAGAGAGGTCACAAGCTCGCTCCACGGTATGAATATCTCGTACGTGGTCGTCGTCCCGTCGTTTGACGCGGCGTAGCTTCCGCCCTCGCTTTGAAGTGCGAGACCTACCATAATGCCGTGCCAGCAGTAGGTATAGCATTGTTTATCCTCGGTGCTGTACGCGAAAACAAGCTCCTGATAATCGTCCGAATAGTTTGAATCCCGGGCGGATGCGGCTATAAGTCCCTGGTCGGCGGTACAGCCGTACGGGTCGAACCTCATCTGGAGCGCGTCGCCGTTCCAGATGTTGTGGTCGTGGACGTACTTGTTGCACGGATTTTTGTCCGGCGTCTGCGCCGCGACGTAAAAACCGTCGAACGTGTATCTGAACCAGATGGTGAATTCCACGTTGGTGTCGTTATTGTCGGCAACGTCTGTCTGCGGGTTTTCCGGATATTTGATGTGCGCTGCCGTGGGCTGTCCCCATTCGTCGGTCGTCACCTTGCCGTCTATCTCCGGCAGACGGTCGAACTGCAGCGCCTCTACGGTCGCAAAAGCCTCGGGCTCCTCGGCTGAGACTGCGGTGCAAAGCGTAAGTATCATCAAAGCTGTCAAAATAATGGCAAATACTTTTTTCATACTTTTACACTCCTTTTCGTGTTATATCCATTTTACAGTATAACGGTCCTTTTGTCAATAGTTTTTTAACTGAAACAAAGCGGATAATGAAAATTTATACAAAAACGGCTTGAAAAAAATATGCTGACGGTGTATAATGTATATATAAAACGGATAAAGGAGAAAAATATCATGCCGCCTTACGTTTTTCTTATCCTGTTCGCTTTCGCGGCAGCCTTCAATCTTATCGGCGCGGTAAAGAAGAATAAAATAATGTCGGGGATAACAAAGCCCTTGCTTTTGCCGCTTTTATGTCTGTACTGCCTTTTTTCATCTCTTCCGTCGCCCGACTGTCTTTTGATCTGCGCGTTTGCCCTGTGCTTTGTCGGCGACGTTTTGCTTATGATCAAAGGCGATATATTTTTCACCGCGGGAGGCGTGTCGTTCTTCTTCGGCCACGTACTGCTTATAATCGTTTTCACGCGCTGCGCGGATTTTAAAAATCTGCCGCTTTACGCGGTCATACCCGCGGCGGCGCTTTACTTTGGTATGACGGCGTTTATAATGGCGCGCTCGCGTAAAAGGGTGCCGAAGCCCCTTTTTATCCCCATGACGCTTTACCTTGTCTGCAACGCCGTGATGAACGTTTTTGCGCTCACAAGGCTCGTGACAGCGCCGTCCGTTTGGTCGTGTTTGTCATACGCCGGCGCCGTGCTGTTTTTCTTATCCGACTGCGTGCTTTTCCTCTGCCGCTACGACGACGAGGAGCGCAAAAGATTTTATAAAAACGATTTTTGCGTGATGCTCACGTATATTACGGGCGTGCTTCCCATAGCCGTCGGACTTGTACCGTTTGTCTGAGCGATATAAATCGGGCTGTCGTGTTCGGCGCGGCGTGATAATGAAGTATTATGATATTTCTATACCGCGCCGAAAATGAAGACGCCCGTGAGACGGGCTAATGAAAAATGAAGACGCTTACGCTAACGAGGACGCTCCTTCAAAGCTGATTAAGGAAAGCGGGCGTCTTCGCTTCATTAGTGAGCGCCGGGGTGCGAACGTCTTCATTAGGGCGTTAGCCCGTCTTCATTAGTGAGCGAAGCGAA
>CADBSB010000022.1 GCA_902797235.1 uncultured Ruminococcus sp.
TCTTTATTATACCACATTTTGCCTGTTTTTGCAATATTTTAGCAAAAAAACAAAGCCCCTTTTTCAGAGACTTTGTCTTCAGTCTGAAAACGGGCGACCGACTGTCGCCCGGTTTTATTTGTGCTTAAACTAATAAATATCAGTTATGAGCGGCTAAAGCCGCGTTTAGAGTTATGATTGCCTTACGGCAAGTTATGAGCGCTTGCGCGCGTTTTTAATTGTCTTTTGTCTTTCGCCTCAGTTTTCTCCTGAAATGCCCGTAGAAGAAGCCGAAGATGAACAGAGCGATCGACAGGAAAAACGCGGCGAAGGAGCCGGAAAAATATCTGATCGACACGGAGTTGACCGCGGCGACGACCTCTGACGGGATATTCGGTATTATACCGCTTGTGAGCAATCCTTTGAACATCGCCGGCGCGAGCGTCGGTATCGCGACTGAAAACAGGTACGGGAAGAAGCCGCCGACGACCGGCAGGAAAAAGCCGAAGCCGGGATCGGGCGAGCCGATATTCGAAAGCGTCCTTATCACCGGATATGAGAGTTTAAAAAGTATTATCAGTATAAACGCGCCGATAAGGACCATTACGCACGTCACGGTAAACGGCAGAACGCCGCCCGCGGCGTTGTAAAACGCCTCAGTTATTGTCTGTTTCAGCTCGGCTTTCAGCGTCTGATACTGCACGGAATTCGTCTTCGGGCCGGATGACGTGAACGAATATATATCCTCCGGCACGCCTTCGGACAAGGCGCCGTTCAGCATTTCAAGCAGCGTGCTTATCAACAGCTCCTTGAACGTCAGCCTGCCGTTTTCATCCGCGAAAGGCTCCAAAACTCCCTCACAGAGGTCCTTCACGTACTGCCTTGCGTCCGCGTCGTAGTTTGACGCGTACTGCGCGTACTTTGCGTTTGACAAAAGCAGTCCGTTTACCTCCTCCGCGGAATCGAGCACGACGGAGGTTACGGACGACACGGTCGCGTTTTCCTCGAGTATCGCGTTTATTATCCTGTCTATCAGAGTATCTATTTTTTCGCCGTCGGCGCCCATGTCCGCCATGAATTCGTCGTACGAATCGCCGCTCGTGTCGTTTATAAGTTCGCTGACCTGCGCCTTTACGACTTCTCTTGCGGCGACCGTCGCCGCGGCGGCCGCTATTTCCGATACGGCGGTCTCCGCGTCGTCAAGAAATCCGTCCACCGCCTCGTCTATCAAAGCCTCCGCGCGGAGCGCTCTGCCGTATTTCGCCTCTTTTACGTTTTTTAAGGAGGCGAAATCAAAGAACGCGGCTAAAAAATCCACGGTATGGAATTCCTGTGAAAACGACACGGACAGCCCTTTTTCGCCGAGCGACGATATAACGGACTTCGCTATCTCCCTTGCTTTTTCGTTATCAACGGATACGCCGGCCGTTTTTCCGTCCTCTTGCACAAGCGCCTTTTCCGCTATCTGATCTGCAAGCTCCTTTGTGAATTTTACAAAGAAGTCAACGCGGTAAAGCGGGAATATGAAATAACACGCGACAGCGGCTATACATAACACGGCTATCACTATATTGCTTATCCATAAAAATCTTTTTGCCGGGCTATCCATATGATTCTCCGTTTATTTCTTTTTATTGTAATCCGGGCACTCTTTGTTCATACACACGAGGGTGCCGTTTTTCTTTTCAAACAGATTTTTGCCGCAGCTCTCGCACTTTTTCTCCGTAGGCGTGTTCGACGTGGAGAAATCGCAGGCGGGGTAGCCCGTGCAGGCGTAGAAGCTGCCTTTCTTTGAAAACTTTTTGACAACGGGCTTGCCGCAGACCGGGCACGACGCCTCCGCGGAGCTTGTGAGCGGCTTGGTGTTCCTGCATCTCGGGAAATTCTCGCACGAGTAGAAATCGCCGTACCTTCCCTTGCGTATTACCATGCTGCCGCCGCATTTTTCGCATTTTACGTCCGTTTTTTCGGGCTCGGGCTTTTCCTTTTTCGCTATCGGCTTGCCGTTTTTATCGAGCTTTACCGTGTTTTTGCACTTCGGATAATTGGGGCACGCGGCGAATTTGCCGAAGCGGCCGCTTTTTACTATCATCTTGGCGCCGCATTTTTCGCATATTATGTCCGTATGCTCAACGTAGGCGTCCTTGTTGTCCTTTGATTTGTTCTCCGCTTTTTCAAGGTCGGACGAAAACGTCTTCCAGAAAGCGCCGAGCACGGTCTCCATATCCGTCTTGCCGTTTGCTATATCGTCAAGCTTGTTTTCCATGCCCGCGGTGAAGCGGTAGTCTATTATATCGGGGAAATTGTCCTTCATAAGCGCGACCGTCAGTTCACCTAACTCCGTCGCAAACAGCGTTTTGCCCTCGCGCTTTACGTAGCCGCGCGAGATTATCGTCGTTATCGTCGGAGGTATGGTGCTGGGGCGGCCTATGCCCTGCTCTTCAAGGAATTTGACGAGCGCCGCCTCCGTGTATCTCACGGGCGGCTCGGTGAATTTCTGCTCGTAATCGAGCTTTCTGAGCGTCAGCGTCTCGCCCTCGGCAAGCGGCGGGAGCTCCTTTTCCTTCTCCTTCTTCTCGTCGACGCCTTCCTCGTACAGCGCTAAATAGCCGTTGAATTTCGGCGTGACGCCCGACGCGCGGTACTCGTACTCGCCCGCGTTAACGGTCGCGGTGACGGTGCCGAAGGTCGCCGCCTCCATCTGGCACGCGACGAAGCGCTCCCATATGAGCTTATACAGCTTATACTGATCGGAGGTCAGGTAGCTTTTTATCATATCCGGCTTGTTTTCCGTGTGCGACGGTCTTATCGCCTCGTGCGCGTCCTGCGCCGACGCCTTCGTTTTGAAAAACCTGGGCTTCCCGGGCAGATATTTTTCGCCGTAATCCTTTTCGATAAGCTCGCGGACGGCGGCGACCGCCTCGGCGGAGATCCTGACGGAGTCCGTTCTCATATACGTTATAAGACCCTGTGAGCCGCCGTGCTCGGGACCCAGATCTATACCCTCGTATAATTCCTGCGCCGTCTTCATCGTCTTGGCGGACGGAAAATTCAGCTTGCGCGACGCGTCCTGCAAAAGCGTGGACGTGGTGAACGGCGGCTGAGGCGTGCGCGTTTTGGTGCCTTTTTTGACGGACGTGACGATAAAGGGCTGATCCTTTGAGCCGTTATATACGGCCTCCGCCTCTTCTTTTGTGTGAACGTCCTCTTTTTTGCCGCCCTTGCCGTAGTAATGCGCGGTGAACGCCTTGCCGCCCGCGGTTTTAAGATCGGCCTCTATCTTCCAGTACTCCTCCGGGACGAAGCTGCGAATCTCGTTTTCACGGTCGACGACGACCCTCGTCGCAACGGACTGCACGCGCCCGGCGGACAAGCCGGAGCGGACGGTATGCCAGAGGAACGGACTTAATTTGTATCCGACTATCCTGTCGAGCACGCGGCGCGTCTGCTGAGAGTTGACGAGCCCCATATTGATCGTGCGCGGCTCCGCCATGCCCGCCTTTACCGCGTTTTTCGTTATCTCGTTGAACGTGACGCGGCGGATCTTATCCTCCGGCACGTCTATAACGGAGAGCAGATGCCACGATATAGCCTCGCCCTCGCGGTCGGGGTCCGTCGCCAGATATACGACGTCCGCCTTTTTCGCGTCGATACGGAGGTGGTTCAAAAGCTCCGTTTTTTCTCTGATGTTGACGTATTTCGGCTCAAAGCCGTGCTCTATATCGACGCCGAGCGAGCTTTTCGGCAGGTCTCTTACGTGACCCTTTGAGGCTACGACCTTGTAGCCCTTTCCGAGATAATTTTCAAGAGCCTTCGTTTTTCCGGGAGACTCGATAATAACAAGATTTGACATACGATTTTCCTATTTATTTGAAATTTTGTGCGTTAAAAAGATTATAGTTATGATTGCCTTACGGCAAGTTTACAGTTATGATTTCGCCTTGCGGCGAAAATTATGAGTTCGGCTGCGCCGAACGTTTTTATTTCACCGCATACTTTCCGCCGGGCAGAAGCGTTACGTAGCCCTTTATTTCAAGCAGCGTGAGCTTATACACGGCGGTCTCCATTTCGACGCCCGCGGCGGTAAGCTCCTCCGCAGACCTCGCGCCGCCGGACAAAAGCAGCTCGTACAGCTTACGCTCGTCGCCCTGCAGCTCCGAGGCGCGGCTTATTTTCGTTTTTGACAGGTCGACGCCCGTTTCGGCCGCGGCGGTCAGAACTTCGTCCTTTTCGTCCGGCTTCCGGCGGTAGTCGCCTATAAAGTACTTTTTCTTTACTATTCTGTCTATCTTTATTTTGTCCGGATAATTCAGCTCGTATCCGGACAGTATGTCCTCCGCCCCCGTGCAGAGCGCGGCTCCGCGTTTTAAGAGCAGATTGCAGCCCTTTGCGGACGGCGTGTTTATCGGTCCCGGCACGGCGTATACCGTCCTGCCGAGGTCCGCGGCTCTTTCTGCCGTTATGAGTGCGCCGGAGCCGATCCCCGCCTCGACGATGACCGTGACGGCGCCGAGCGCGGCTATGAGCCGGTTCCTTTTCGGAAAATGCTCCGCCAAAGGCTCCGTGCCCGGCGGGTATTCCGAAATAACGGCTCCGTTTTCGATTATTTTACCGTACAGATATGAATTTTCGGGCGGATATATGACGTCGCACCCGCAGCCGAGCACCGCGACGGTACAGCCTCCGCCGTCAAGCGCGCCCGTGTGGCACGTCGTGTCTATCCCCCTCGCCATGCCGGAAACGACTGTCGCGCCCGCGGCGGCGAGGTCGAAGCAGAGCCTGTGCGCGTTCATGCGCCCCGCGTCGCTCTGACGACGCGTACCCACGGCGGATATGAAAAGCTCGTTTTCAAAATCCGGCAGAGTTCCCTTTGCAAATATCACGGTCGGCGGCGATTTAAGCTGTAAAAACTGTATCGGATACCGTCTGTCGCCGCGGCAGATCACCTCGATGCCGAGCTTTGCGCAGCTCTTTGCGATCTTCTCCGCGTTTTCAAGGCTTTTCGCGGACAGCGGCCGCACCTCGCGCGAGGAAAAGCCGAGCGAATATAACAGCTCCTTTTCCGCGCGGTAGACCGCGGACGGCGTGCGCAGACGATTCAAAAGTCTGCCCGGCGTATCGTCGTCTATGCCGTACCTTTGCGACAGCCAGATGCCGTAAAGCTCCTCCGAATACGCCATGTCAGCTGCCCGAATAACGCCTGTAAAGTATGACGGACGCGGCGACCGCGGCGTTAAGCGATTCGCACTCCGGCTCCATTTCTATAAACAAAGCCTCGTCCGCCGCCGATATTATCTCATCCGGAAGTCCGCGCCCCTCGTTGCCGATCATAACGGCGCAGTTGCCCGAAAGATCGGCAAAATCAAGCGGCACGGCGTTTTTGTGAAGCGCCGCGGCGTAGATCTTGAAGCCTCTGTTTTTCAGCTCCGATATGACGGATAACGTGTCCGCGCCCGTGATTATATTGTCGGAAAACACCGCGCCCATAGCGCCGCGCAGGACCTTTTCCGAATATATATCGGCGCAGCCGGCGGAAAAGATCACCGTTCCGCAGCCGAAAGCGCGGGCGGATCTGAGCACCGTTCCGGCGTTTCCGGGGTCGGACAGACTGTCGCAGATAAGAACGAAGCCGTCTTTTATCTTTGGTTTTTTATCGGGTATGACGCATACGGCACAGACGCCCTCCGGGCTTTTTTCGTCCGTGAGCTTGCGTAAAACGTCCTCCGTCACCTCATAAAGCGGCGCGCCGGACTTCTCCGAAAGCTCTTTTGCGGCGGATAAGCATTTTTCCGCGGCGAAAACGTACTTGAATTTTACCCCGGATGACAGCGCCTCATACGCGAGCTTTTTTCCGCAAACCGGGAAAAGACCGGTCATTTGCCGGTGCTTTTTATCCCTCAGCTTTGATATTGAAACGATAAGCTCGTTGTTTCTGCTCGTTATCGGCATTCTCTTCACCTGATACGCTGTAGAACTCAAAGAAACTGCCGTGCATACGCGCGACAGTTTCGATTTTTCGGTTTACGCTCTTGCGGCCTTCGCCTTTTCGCAGAGCTCTGCGAAAGCGGCCTTGTCCGATACGGCAAGCTCTGATAACATCTTGCGGTTGAGCGTGATGTTCGCGAGCTTAAGTCCGTTCATCAGTGTGGAGTAGTTCATGCCGTTGTTCTTCGCCTCGGCGGAGATCCTTGTGATCCACAGTCTTCTGAAATCTCTCTTTTTCAGCTTTCTGCCTGCAAAGGCATAGTTGCCGCTTTTTAATACGGCCTGCTTAGCCATCTTGAAGTGCTTGGATTTTGCGCCCCAGTAGCCTTTCGCCGCCTTTAATATATTCTTTCTTCTTTTACGTGTCGCTAACGCGCCTTTTACTCTTGCCATTTTACTGCTCCTCCTTAACCGCGTATCATCTTTCTTACGTTTCTCGCGAACGATTCGTCAAGATAACCCTGCTTGCGGAGGTCTCTCTTGCGCTTTGTCGCTTTGAGCCCGAGCTTGTGACGGCGGTTTGTATGATTGATCTTTACCTTGCCCGTACCGGTAAGGCTGAATCTCTTTGCTGACGCCTTATGCGTTTTGATTTTTCCCATTACTGTATCTCCTCTTTTTGATTATTGTTTTCTTTCTTTTTCTGCTCGCCCTTCGGCTTTTTCTGATCGGGCTTAAGCGGCGCGATGAGAACGGACAGATTCCTGCCCTCCTCTACCGGCGGCTTGTCGCACGCGCCGTTTTCGGCGCAGCCCGCGATAAACCTGTTCAGTATGTCGTATCCGAGATCCTTATGCTGGATCTGGCGGCTCCTGAACCTGACAACGACGCGCACCTTATCGCCGTTTTTCAAAAACTTGTTTGACTGATTCAGCTTTGTGTTGAAGTCGTTGTCGCCTATAACTATCGACAACTGTATCTGTTTTGTTTCCGAGCTCTGCTGTTTTTTCTTTGACTCTTTTTCTTTTTTGATCTTATCAAAGCGGAATTTGCCGTAGTCCATAATGCGGCATACGGGCGGATCCGCCTGCGGAGCAATAAGTACAAGGTCAAGATTTCTGTCGTACGCAAGCTCTTTGGCCTGCTCCGATGATACGATACCGACCGGTTTGCCGTCCTCGTCTATAAGACGGACGCTCGGCAGGTTTATATCGTCGTTTATTAAAGTGTTGTCTTTAGTCGTGCTGATTTTAGCGCACCTCCCGGTTTATTTGCACAAAAAAGGCGGGATTGTGATCCCGCCGCAAAAAAACATCTTTTTTAAGGTTTTATTGACCCGACGTCCAAGCGACGTCTCCGGGTGAGGACGGGGATCCTGCTTTATTGTGGAAACGTATTATATCACGAAAAATCCGGTTTGTCAAGAGGGAAAATGAAAAAATGTCAAAAATTTGAGTTTTATTCGCCGGAGGCGGGTTATTTTTGCCTTCGGAAAGCTAAGGCGCCGCTTCGCGGCGGTTCTTGTGCGCCCCGCGCGTTCGGGGCTCCCGCTGCGCGGCGCCTTAATTCAGATCCTTCTCCACCGTCAGTCTGTTTTTATTGTCCGCCGCTCTGTACGTTATTTTATCCGCGACGGTTTTTACGAGCATTATGCCCACGCCGCCCTCGGGACGGGTGAGGGGATCGGCTTCCACGTCCGGGTCCTTTATCTGCAGGGGATCGAACAGTACGCCGTTGTCCGTAAACGTCAGACGCACCGTGCCGTTTTCAAGCTTTGCGTCTATATCGATCCGCGGTTTTTTAACACCGTCGAACGCGTAGCTTACGTAATTATTCAATACCTCGTCTATGATTATATCGAGCTCCGCGATCTTGTCCTTATCGTACCCTTTGACGAATTCGTTTATTTTATCCGTGATCTTTGGTATATCGTTATACGACGGATCTTTAAGCGAGAACGCCGCGGTCTTTACGCACTCGAACAAAAGCATCGTTATATCGTCAAACTGCTCCGCGGCGCCGGCAAACGCGGCGGCTTTTTCGTACGTTGAATAAAGCGGGTCGACGTCGCCGGCCTCGAGCGCCTCTTTTATCCTTTCGTAGCCGAACTCCTCGTTTTTACCGTTTATGCCCTCGTTCAGTCCGTCCGTGTAAAACAGTATCCTGTCGCCCTCTTTGATTTCAAGGCTGTCCTCGGTATAGGGCATATCGTCGAAAACGCCTAAAACGAAATTCGATTCCTCGCCGAACTGCTCGGCTTTTCCGCCGCGCAGCAAAAACGGCTGCTCGTGGCCGGCGCGCGAGAACGTGAGTTTTCTTTCCCTGCCGTCATATATACCGATGAAAGCGGTGATGAAAAGCCCTTCTTTATTATTGCCGCAAAGCTCTTTGTTCGCGGCCTCGGCTATTTTCGCGGCGCTCATTCCGGCTTTTGCGGAGGAGCGTATTATCTCCTTGCCGCGCATCATGAAAAGCGCTGCGGGCACGCCCTTGCCCGTAACGTCTGCGATGACGAAAAACAGCTTGCCGTCGTCCGTCATGAAGTAGTCGAACAGATCGCCTCCGACCTCCTTGGCGGGCTTTATGAAGCTTGAAATGCAGAAATCCTCCGTATAAAGCGGTTTATCGGGCAGCGACTGCATCTGTATTTTGCTCGCTATATTCAGCTCCGCCCGCATACGCTCCTCCGCGGCGCGCTTGCGCGCTATATCGTCCGAATAGACAAGCACCTTGTTTTGCAGGGCGTAGAAATCGTCTGACAGATCCATTATCTCGTCGTGCGTTTTTATCCCCGCGTTTACGGGTGTTATCTCTCCCGCGTCCATACGCGAGGTGAACGTCCTTGCCGATGCGGACAGCTTCGTCACGTTTTTGACGAGCCACCTGTCCGCGAGCAAAAGGTATAAAACGAGCACCGCCGCCGTCGCCGTGAGCATTATCGGCACGAGCGTCTGAATGAAGCTTTTCTGAGAATCTATCAGCCGGGAATACGAATAATCGAACGTGGCGTAGGCGACCGTTTTTCCGCCGATCTTTATCGGCACGTAGCTTGCAAGCTCGCCGCCCGACGATATGACGGCAAAGCCGTCTCTTTTATAGACCTTTTCAATAAACTCCGCCGACGCCTTCTCCGCGCTTCCGGGGTAATAGTGTGTTTCATCCTTTTCCGACGAGGAGTCGCAAAGGAAAACAAGATTGCCGTGCGCCTCGTCATAAATACAGATCTCGCAGAACATGACGCCGTCAAGCGACGCCATGCGCTCCATTTCCTCTATCGCCTCGTTGTACGCGTTTTTGAAGCTGACGGAGGCGTACGACGCGCCGAAGCCCATGCCGCTTGCGAAGAGCCCGGTGGTAAGCGTGGTGAAGTATTCCTTTTTCCGCTCGAGATCCTCCTCGCTTTTTACCTCGACCGAGGACATCCTTTCTATCTCCTCCCGGTTTTCTTCGTATACGGGGATGAGATTTTCAAGATAGTAGGTGATGAACGGGGCCATGCTTCCGCTGCCGTCGATCTGCATTTCATATTCCGACATGTATTCCGCGAGTATCTCCGCGTAGATAAGGCATTGCGTCTCCGCCTCTTTTTGCTTTCTTTTGCTGAAAATGACGGACGTTATCGTAACGGATACGGCTATGAGCGCGACGGTCAGCGCCGCCGTGAGCAGAAAGACCTTTTTTCTTATAGTCAGCCGAAACAGCTTTTTCATACTATGGTAAGCGCCTTGTTGAAGCCCGCAACTCTGAATATCTCGGCAACGACCTTGTTGATGTTGCGTATGACGAGCCTGTTGCCCGTTTCGTTCGCCTGCTTCTGCAAGGCTATGACGAGGCGCAGACCGGCGGACGAGATGTATTCGACGCCCGTAAAATCAAAGTCGATATCCATATTCTCATAGCCTTCGTCGTCGAGCCTTGTTTTGAGCTCCGCGCTCGTCACCGTGTCAAGCCTGCCGCAAACGGCGAGGTACATCGTATTTTCTTCTTTTCTTACCGTGATCTCCATTATTTTCCCCTCCTTATATATCGTCTCTTTCGAAAAATCTGAGCGATTTAAGTCCTTCTATGATCCTGTTCAGGTACTGCGCGTCCGTTATCGGCCACTTGAAGCCGAGGCGGTAGAGCGCTTTTATTGTAAAATTGTTGTCCGTTTTTATGAACGTGTGGACGCGGCGGTCGCTTGACGCGTATGTGAGCAGCGTCGAGACGAGCATATTCTTTTCCCCGTCGCGCAGAAACTCGTTCATCTTATCGGCAAACACGTCGTCCGGCACGGTCTCTATCTTAAAGCCGTTTTTGTTCATCTCCTCTATCACGTCGCCCATCTGCACCTCGTGCGCGTTCGCGGCGTGGAAAGCGGTGAACCTTTTATCCGTCTGTGAGAGCAGGACCACCGCCCTTGCCACCTCGTCCACCGGCGAGAAGTCGACCGTCGCGTCCGCCGACGAGACGGGGAAGTAGCCGAGCGTCTGATACGCCCGCAGGCTCTTTATAAAGTTGTTCGTTATCGAATTTATCTGGAACTCGCCGTCGCTCTGGCGTCCCATGAGGTTGCCGACGCGTATCATCTTAGCGTCAAGCCCCTCTCCCATCGCCTCTATCACGGCTTTTTCCGCGTTGAACTTTGAATTGACGTACTTGTTCGACACGTCCTGACCGACAAAGAGCTGATTTTCCGCAAGCCTGAAATTCGGCGGGAATTTGCCGTCCACGTTCTCACCCGCGACCGACAGCGTTGAGATCTGGATCAGGCGCGCCGAATGGGCTTTTGCAGCCTCTATGAGGTTTTTAACGCCTCCGACGTTTATGCGCTCTATCGTATCGTCCGCGGCGAAATGCTTTACGCACGCGGCGCTGTTTATTATCGTATCTATCTTTTCGTCCTTCAACAGCTCGAGCAGGTTTTCGTTCGTTATGTCGCCGTCTATGACTTTGAGCGTATCCGATTCGTCCGCCGGCTCGTCGAAATAGTAAGCCATGAGCGCCGAAAGACGCGTTTTCGCGTCAAGCTCGTTTGTGCCGCGGCATAAAACGAGCGTGTCGACGCCGTTGTTCATAAGCTCCTTCAAAAGATGCGAGCCCAAAAACCCCGTCGCCCCGGTCAACAGCGTCCTTCCGAGCGGTCTTGTCTTTGCTATATCGTTTACGTACCTTGACGCGTTGTATTTCAGCGCCTCCTCGTTCGTCTCCTCCGTCTGCTCCGTCTTTTCCGTCGTTACGCCGCTCTGCTCCGTTATGCGGGCGGCGAGCTGTCTCGGCGTCGGATTTTCGAAAACGTCCTTATAGACTACCGGGTAGTTTTTGTTCATCGCGAACATAACGACCTTTGCGGCGCTTATCGACGTGCCGCCCAGGCTGAAAAAGTTGTCCGTCGCGCCGACGCGCTCAAGCCCGAGTATCCCGGCGTAGACCCTGCATATCTCGCGTTCAAGCTCCGTCTCCGGCTCGTTCTTCTCCGCTTTTCCGGCGGTGCGGACGGGCGCGGGGAGCGCGCGGCGGTTTACCTTCTGGTTCTGGTTGAGCGGTATCGCGTCAAGCTGCATGAACGCGGCGGGCACCATATACGCCGGCTTTTTACTCTTTATGAACTCCGACAGAGCCTCAAAATCGACCTTCTTATCCGATACTACGTACGCGGCGAGGAATTTGCCGCCGAACGCCGTGTCGTCGAACGCCTGTATCGTCACGTTCTTTATCCCGTCGTATTCGCGTATGACGCTTTCCACCTCGCCGAGCTCTATGCGGAAGCCCCTTACCTTTACCTGCCCGTCGTTTCTGCCTATGAAGTCTATCTCTCCGTCGCCCAGGCGGCGGACTATGTCGCCCGTGCGGTACGCGCGCTCAAAGCCGGGCGTTCCGTCAAACGGGTTTTCTATAAACGCCTGCTTCGTCTTCTCCGGCAGGTCGATATACCCTCTGCCCACGCCGGCGCCGGCTATCCATAATTCGCCGAGCGCGCCCTTCGGCAGCCGCTTGCCGTTTTTGTCCACAACGTATAAGCGGTAGTTCCAGAGCGCTTTTCCTATCGGGTTCCTGTAATATTTTTTATCTATCCTCCGCGCCGTCGAGAATATCGTACATTCCGTCGGGCCGTAGCCGTTCCAGAGCGAGAAGCCCGCGGGCGGATCGACCGGCGCGAGCGATTCGCCGCCGACGGACAGGTGCGACAGACTTTCGCCCTTCATATTCTCCGCAAACATACGCCCCATCTGCGTCGTCATGAACAGGTGGCTGACCTTGTTTTTATACAGCTCCCCGTCGAGCGTGTTCAGCTCGAGCCTCATATCCTCCGGGATTATGTAGACCGCGGCGCCCGTCGTCAAAGCGGGGTAAAGGTCCATCATATCCGCGTCGAAGCCGAAGCTCGCGTAAGCGCCGACGACGGAGGACGGTTTCAGATCGTAATTCGATCTGTACCACGCGCAGAAGTTGACTAAGTTGCCGTGCTCGAGCATTACGCCCTTCGGCGTGCCGGTCGTGCCCGAGGTGTAAAGCACTATGAAAAGGTCGCCGCTTTTGTGTTCCGGGTCGGCCGGCTTTTCATCGGGCAAGGCTGTGATATCCTCCGTAAACAGCGTCTCGCCTTTATATTCGGATAAAAGTCCGATAAGCTCTTTATCGGCTATTACGTATTTCGCTTTTGCGTTACCCGCCATGAAATTCAGCCGCTCCGGTGGGTAGCCGGGATCGAGCGGCTCGTACGCCGCGCCGGATTTGAGCGCGCCGAGCGCGGATATGACCATGTATTCGCTTCTGTTGACGAGCACGGAGACGATGTCTTTGACGCCGGCGCCGCGCTTCTGCAAATACGCGGCGACCTTATCCGTCAGCCCGTCAAGCTCCCTGTACGTCAGTTTTCTGTCCTTGAAAATTACCGCGGTGTTGTCGGGATATTCCTTCGCCGCGCGTTTGAAAAGCGTTACTATATCCGTCTTTTCAACGTCGTGATACTCAAACGTTTCTTTGTCGATTTTATCCGCTTCCTCATTTGACAAAAGCGTTATCTTATCCGTTTCGCCGCCGCGCACAAGCGCGGTGAACGCCTTTGCCGCGCTTTCGATAAGCGAGCGGACGCTCCACTCCTCGTAATATCTCGCGTTATATTCCGTGTAAATGCTGTAACCGCCGTCCGCTTCAAACACGTAAACGGTCAGATCGGCTTTCAGCGCGTCAAGCGACGTTTTTACCTGCTCCGCGGGCTTGCCGCCGACTGTCATTTCCGCGCCTATTTTTCCCTCGTAGACGAAAAGTATATTCGCCTTGACGCCGAGTGTGCGTGAAATTTCGGAGAACGGATATATATCGTTATCCATGCTGTCCGTAAGCTGCTTCGCAACGCGGCGGACGGTGTCTTTTCCCTTCTCTCCGCCGATGGTGCGGAAAACGACGGGCAGCGTGTGGACGTACATACCGACGGAATTCAAAAGCCGCGCGTCGCCTCTGCCGTTATAAACCGTGGTAAAAACGCTGTCCTCACGCGATAAGAACTTAGCCAAAGCAAAGCCGAACGCGGTGTTCCACAAGGCGTTTACGGTCGCGCCGCTTGATTTCAAAAATCCGTTCAATTCCGCCTCGTTCACCGGCGCGTCGACTTTAAAGGAGGCTCCCTTGTCTTCTCCGTCGTCTCTGTCGCGCACGGGAACGCACTCCGTATCGGCGGCGCCGACAAGCTCCTCATAGTACGCCTTAGCCCTGCCGTAGGCGTCCGTCTTTAAGCGCTCCGCCTCGTCGAGCGCGGCCTCAAAGCCGGTGTATTTCTCTGTTTCCACCGCCCCGCCGTTGTACGCGGTATCGAGATCGCGCATGAAGACGGTGAGCGATTCGCCGTCGAAAACCATGTGGTGTCCGTCTATAAACATATATTTATCCGCTTTGTCCTCTATCAGCGCCGCGCGGAAAAGGTCGTCCTTCAAAAGCTCGAACGGACGGACGAGGGCCTGCAAGCCGCCCTTTATTTCGTCTATATCATATCTTTTGATCTTTATTTCCCTGCCGTCGTCACGCGCGGCGGCAACGTCGCCCGTGTCGCTTGACTTTATGCGCATTTTAAGATACGGATGCGCGTTAATCGCCGCCGTCAGCGCTTTTTCGAGGCGGTCAAGGTCGACCATCGGGTCGAGCTTCAAAAGCATGGGGATATTATATACCGTAGTGCCGGGGTGCGTCGTACACTCGACGAAAACGCCCTCCTGCAATTTGGTAAGCGGATATTCGGCGCGTTTTTCATACGTCTTCTCCTCCGCTTTTTCCGATAAGAACCGGGCAAGCTCACGCACGGTCGGGTGCTGTCCTATCTCGCTCATCCTCACCGGCTTGCCGAGCGCGGAGGAAAGCGCCGCCGTGAACTGCATGGCGGAAAGCGACGTCAGGCCTGTCTGTTTAAAGTCGTCCGTCACGCCGAAATCGTTATAGCCGAGAACTTTACACAAAATATCGAAAACGGTCTTTTCGTCTTCGTTTGCGGGCGGCACCGCGTCCGCGGCAAGCCTTACCGGCTCCGGCAGGGCTTTTCTGTCTATCTTTCCGCTCGGGTTGAGCGGCATTTCATCAAGGCGCATGAACACGGACGGCACCATGTAATCCGTAAGATTAGCCGCCATGTACGCTTTGAGCTCGCTTTCCTTAACGCGATCAGCGGCGGTGTAGTACAAAACGAGCTGTTTGTTTTTAACGAGAGCTATGGATTTGTCAACGCCGTCAAACTGCGCGGCGCGGTTTTCTATCTCGCCGAGCTCTATGCGGAAGCCGCGGAGCTTGACCTGGAAATCTATCCTGCCGCAGTATTCAAGCTCGCCCTGTCCGTTATATTTTGCAAGGTCGCCCGTTCTGAACGTTTTGAGATTCGGGGCGTACTTACAGTCGATAAATCTCTCCTTATTCAGCTCGGGTCTGTTGTAATATCCCTCGCTCGCCTGCACGCCGGCAAGACACAGCTCGCCCACCATGCCGGACGGCAGAAGATTTCCGTTCTGGTCGCAGATGAACGAATAGGAATTCGGCACGGCGCGGCCTATCGGTATATCCTCATCCTTTTTCTGATCGACAAGATGTACGGAGGAACAGACCGTGAATTCCGTCGGTCCGTAGCCGTTATACACCTTTATGCCCGTTTTTGCAAACGGCAAAAGCTTCTCGCCGCCGACGACCATGTAATCGAGTTTCAGATCCGGATGCGCGTTTATGAGCGACATACCGATCTGGGTAGACATGGTGCAGCCGGTTATGTTGTTTTTGCATATATAGCCGTATATCACGTCAAGGTCCATGCGCTGCTCTTCGCTCAGAATATGCAGCTCACCGCCCGCCGCGAGCGGCGGGAAAAGATCGTCGACCGAGGCGTCGAACGAAAAGCTCGGGTGAGATACGTTTTTACTGTTTTCCGTTAAGTTATATAAGGGCAGCCTCCACTCGATCGCCGCGGTGAGCGAGCGGTTCAGAATCACCACGCCCTTCGGCTTGCCCGTGGAGCCCGAGGTGTATATCATGTACGCGGGACTGTCCGGGTCCGCTCTGTCGATGGGCGTTTTGTCGGGCTTGTCCGATAAAATCTCCTTTATCTTCTCCTCCGTCAGAACGACCTTTGCGCCGGAATCCTCAAGCATATAGGAAATTCGCTCCTCCGGGTACGCGGGATCGACCGGGATATACGCGGCGCCCGCCTTCTGCACGCCGGCGACGGCGGCGACGAATTCCTTTACCCTGCCCGTCTTTATCGCGACGAAATCGCGCAGACCGACGCCGTCTTTTACAAGACGGTTTGCTATGATATTAGATATATCGTCAAGCTGTTTATACGTGTATTCTCCGTTTTTGTCGATGACAGCCCGCTTTTCCGGGTGCTTTTTCACCTGACCGACGAGCATTTTAACGTACGTTTTTTCGCCGTCGTACGGCAAATCTCCGCCGTAGGACGCTTTTATTATCGCCTCCGCCTCGCCGGGCGTCACGATCTGTACGTTTTTGAGCATTTTTTCGCTCATAAAGCCTGTCAATACCCTGCCGTACCTTTCGGCAAAGTCACATATCCACTTTTCGCTGTAAAGGTTGCCGTGGTACTGTATATCGAGCACGAGCCTGCCGTTTAACGGGTACAGCTGTATGCTCAGCTTTTCGCCCGTGGCGTTGAACGGCAGCTCCTCGAGCACCGCCCCGAGGCCGCCGCGCTTCGGCATCTCGAACAGGTCGCCCTGGTACGTGAACAAAACGTCGCTGTTGTAACCGGTTTTTGACGCGAGCTCTCTGAAAGAGTAAATATCGTTCACCATCGCGCCCATCATACGCTCTTTAAGTTCAGAAAGGTATAAGGCGACGGTCAGCGCGGGGTCTGTATCGCAGAGCACGGGCAGGGTCTTGACGAGCATGGTGACCGTGCGCGCCGTCTTCATATCGTGTCTGCCGTTGTAAACGGTGGCAAACGACGTCTTTTTGCTCATGGCGTAAAGCGACAATAAATAGCCGAACGCGCCCGCGGTAAGTACGTTTTCCGTCACGCTGTTTTCCATGCAGAAACCGTGCAGGGCGGAAATATCCGTGTCGAGCGTGTATCTGCACGCTTTGAACTCCGTTTTATCGCGCTTCACGTCGCCCTGCGGCAGAGTTATTTCCTCAACGTCGGAAAATTCTTTAAGATACCATTCCTTCGCCGCCCCGTACGCCTCGCCCGCGCGCTCCTTTTCCTCCTCCTTCGCCGCGTGGAAAGCGGTGAAGGTCTCTTTTTCGTATTTTTTGCCGTTGTACGTACCCAATATCTCCGGCAGAAGCACGCGGAAGGATGCGCCGTCGAACATTACGTGATGCACGTCAAGGAAGAGGTACGTTTTTGCCTTTGTTTTGTATATCTCAAATCTGAAAAGGCGGTCTTTACGCAGTAAAAACGGTCTGATAAGCCCGGGCTTGACTTCTTCTATACCGTCAACGTATTTTACGGCGCAAATACCGTTTTCGTATTCCGGCGCGTAACGCATTACGGGCAGGCCGTCGCCGTCCATCTCAATTTTTGCAAAAAGTCCCGGGTGGTTCTTCGCCGCCTTTGTGACCGCGTCTCTGAGTTTGTTTTCGTCGACCTCTTCCGTAAAACCGATCAGTATCGGGTTGTTGTACGCCGCCTCGCCCGGCCGCTCCTCACATGATAAGAATATGCCGAGCTGAGACTGAGACAAAGCGACGGGCTTTGTAATATCGAGGTCCTCCGCGCTCTTTTCCGCGCCGGCTTTAAGTTTTTTTGCAATTTTTTCGACCGTGCGCGCCTCGTATATCATTTTCGTCGATAATTTCAGATCGGGGCAGATCTGCTGCAGGACCATAACGCGTATGCTGTCGCCGCCGAGGGCGAAGAAATCGTCCTTAATACCGACCCCGGGGATATTCAGCGCTTTTTCAAACGCGCCGCACAAAGCGGCCTCGACCTCGTCGCGCGGGGAGACGTAATTATCCGAAATATCGTTTTCCGGCGCTTTGAGCGCTTTTCTGTCAAGCTTGCCGTTCGCGTTTACGGGCAGCTTGCCGAGCTTTATAAAGTACGCGGGCATCATATATGACGGCAGCGTTTTTTTCACCGTCTCCCTGATCTTTTCCTCGTCCGTCTCCGCGCCCGGCTTTTCGGTGTAGTAGGCGCAGATATACGTCTGGCCCGCGGCGCCGGTAAAATCCTTTACCGCCGCGTCCGAGACGCCGTCCGCCGCGCGCACCGCGGCTTCTATCTCGCCCGGCTCAACGCGCTGGCCGTTTATCTTTATCATCCAGTCCTTGCGGTTTACGTATAAAATATTGCCGTCGGGCAGTTTTTTTACGACGTCGCCGGTTTTGTAAAGTACCGGAAAGCCGTCTTTGTCTTTAAAGGGGTTAGAAACGAACGCCTTTTCCGTCTGCTCCGGTAAATTGAGGTAGCCCGACGCGAAATATCCGGCGAGGCACAGCTCGCCCTCCTCCGCCTCGTTTTCGCCGTCGTCCAGAACGTACGCCCTTTCCGCGCCGGTGGTCTTACCGATCGGCGTGTTTTCATAGCTTTTGTCTATCTCAAAAAACAGGATCCCGCCGCACGATTCGGACGAGCCGTAGCCGTTTATAATCTTTAAATCCTCGCGGTACAGACCCGTCACCTTCTCGCTGCCGGTTACAGCGGTTTTAAGGCAGTCGCCCTTCTGCACAAAGACTTTGAGCATTTTGGGCGGCATATAGCACGACGACACGCGGTTGTCCTCGATGAAATCCGCCATAAGCGCGGGATCGCGCAGCGCGGAGTACGGTATAACGCAGACGGTCCTCGCGTCGTATATCACGTTGAAAACGAACATGATGCCGGCGATAAAGCTGAACGGGACGGGATTTCCCACTACCTCGCCCGCTTTTTTGTAATTTTCCGAGTCAAACGCCGCGGAGCCGCGCACGCAAGCGTCGTATAAGCTTCTGTGCGTGTGTAAAACGCCCTTCGGTCTTCCGGTCGAGCCCGAGGTGTAAACGAGGAGCGAGCGGTCCTCCGCGGTCGGGAAAACGGTCTCATCCAAAGGCGCCTCGTCTTCCACGCCGTCAAAAAACGCGTCGTCAACCCTGACCTTAGCGTCGCAGTCGCTTGCTATAAAGTCAAGGCGCTCCCTCGGGTACGCGTTATCAAGCGCGGCGAACGCCGCGTTTATCATCCACGCGCCGATCATCGCCGCTATGTACTTTTCGCTCCGCTCCGCCTCTACCGTTATGAAATCGCCCTCCGAAACGCCCCGTCTTTTAAGCCTTCCGGCTATCTTCTTCGCGGTCGTCATAAGCTCCTTAAACGTCGTTTTTTTGTTCTCCGTTATGACGGCGATGATGTCCGGGAACAGTTTTTCGGCCTCAAACAATCTTTCAAGCAGCATTTGCCCACCTCACGTGTTTTCGTTCGCTTATAATTATAATTATACAGTTTAATTATACATAAAAATAAGCGAAAAGCAAGAGCAGAAACGGAATATTACGCCGCCGGGGATATTTTTGTATGAAGTGACAAAAACAGAAACAATGTGCACAAAAGACGTATTCGCCTTCGTGAACCCTCGCGTGACCGTGTCACGCGGGGAACCCCTCGCGGCGAGTTATATTCGGCTTCGCCGAGTTAAGGTGTCGCTTTGCGACGATTCTTGTGCGCCTTGCGGCGCTCTTGGGGTTCCCCGCCCCCCTATCCACCCCAAACCCCGCCTCCCCCCGAAATTATCGGGGTTGAGGAGCCTTGCGCCGCCAAAGGGGTTCCCCGACGCGAACTGGGGAGCGCTGGGGGTTCCCGCCGGGGAAGGATGAAGCAAGGCGAGGAAAGCGCAGCGGTCGATAAAAATCAAGCATAGTCACGGTAGTGACGCGCAGATTTTTTCGGGCACCGCAAGCGGGCGTTTATAAATGCGGCGGGAGCAAGCCCCCGCCCTACAAGGAAAGGCGAGTTGACCGTTTATCGGCGGGGCCGGTGTTCGCCTCATCCACCGCTCCCGCGGTCCCCCTTCCCCAAAAGGGGAAGGTTATATTCTTAATTTTCGACAAACGTCTTGACTTTTACCCTCCTTTGTGTTATACTGTTTATGTTTTAAATATATATTATATATATTATTCTTTGGTGTGTAATGAGAGTGACTAATTTAGGCGGATACAAGAGCATAAACGCGTACGTTGACGGGAAGATCGCCTTGTTCGATAAGACGGACAGGGACTTTTCCGCTTTGTTTGAGACGATGTTTTCCGAGCGGGAAAATATCATGTACGAAAAAAGCGAGGGGTACAGGATAGTCAAAACGACGTACGGGCAGGCGAAAGACGACGTTCTGCGCCTTTCCGCCTCAATAAGATCCATCTTTTCCGGCGTACCGCGGAACTGCGTGATAGGTCTGCACATGGAAAACAGCCTGTTATGGATAGAGCTGTTCTGGGCGATACTTCACGCCGGATTCCGCCCTCTCCTTCTTAATCTCCGCGTTGACGATACGCGGCTTGAATACGCGCTTAAAGCGAGCGGCGCGGCGGCGGTCATATCCGACAAAAAGACGTTTACGGTGAAGACCGTTATCGCCTCGGATATAAAAAAGAGCGAAAAACCCGCCGAGGCCTCCGTTTTCGGCTCGTCCGTGCTCCTTATGTCCTCCGGCACGTCGGCGCACGTCAAGCTCTGCTCCTACACGTCAAACGAATTTTATCTTCTGATACGCAACAGCTGCGATATAATAAAGCGCTGCAAAACGGCGAAAAAGCACTACAACGGCGAGCTGAAGCAGCTTACGTTTTTACCGTTTTACCACATTTTCGGGCTTGTGGCGATGTATATATGGTTCGCGTTCTTCTCCCGCACGTTCGTGCAGCTGAACGATATGTCGCCCGACACGATAGTCAACACCGTGAAGCGCCACGGCGTGACGCACATCTTCGCCGTCCCGCTTTTCTGGGAGACCGTGTATAAAACGGCGATAAAAACGATAAACTCTCGCGGGGAGCAGACGGTAAAGAAATTCAACAAGGGCATGAGGATAGCCGATAAGCTCGCCTTCTGTCCGCCTCTGTATCACGCGTTCACGAAAGCCGCGTTCAAAGAAGTCCGCGAAAACATCTTCGGCGACAGTATAAGCTTTATGATAACCGGCGGCAGCCGGATAGGGTGCGACGTTCTGCGCTTCTTCAACAACATCGGCTACCGTCTCGTAAACGGGTACGGTATGTCTGAAATAGCCATCACCTCCGTTGAGCTTTCATCCGATCCGCGTATCATTAACGCGGGTTACGTCGGATCACCGCTCGCGGGCATAAAATATTCGATCTCGGACAAAGGCACGCTCCTCGTTTCGTCAAAGAGCATGGCGGAATACGTTATTGTCGAGGGTGAAAAGATACCGCGCCCAGACGTGTTCGACACGCGCGATCTGGCACAGGAGCATAACGGAAGGTACAGGATCCTGGGCAGAGCCGACGATCTTATAATCGGCTCGGACGGCGAAAACATCAACCCCCTCACAGTTGAAGAAAAAATCGAAAAAATAAACGGCGTGCGCGGCGTATGTCTTATCGGAGCCTCGAACGGCGAGGCGGATATACCGACGCTTGTCGTTTCCGTTGCAAAATACACGGACAGAAATTCTCTCTCCTCGCTTGACGGCTCGATCAACGCGGAGCTTGACCGCGCGGGCATGAAGTCGCGCGTCAAAAAGACGGTATATACGACCGATAATCTCATTCAGGGCGACGAGTTCAAGCTGAACAGACGGCGCATCCTCTCCGACTATCAGAGCGGCAAAATGGCGCTCATAACCGAGGACACGGCGGAGGTGCCGGGCGAGCTTGACGCAACAGAGACCTTCGTACGCGGCTGCTTTGCGACGGTTTTGGGCAAGGAAGCGGAGAAAATAAGCATAAAGGCCGATCTGTTTACCGACGAGGGCGGCAGCAGTCTTGATTACTTTGCGATAATATCGGCTTTGCAAAAGGAGTTCGGCGTTCCGTTCCCGACAGGCGCGGGCTCGGGCTTATCGACCGTAAAGGCGCTGTCCGACTATGTGAAAGAGCAGATGAAAAATGCTGATAAAACTGTTTAATGCATTCACCAAAATAACCGGTATAATACCGCAGTTTTTCTGCTTCCGCACGAAGGTACACTACGAAAATAAAGCCGTGCAGGGCAGATATATAAAGGGCGGGGCGATAATAATATCGAACCACACCGCGGTGTTCGACTACGCCGTTTACCTTTTCGTCTTCTTCTTCCGCACGCTCCGCACCGTCATGGCGGAGGTGCTGTTTCAGAAACAGCCGCTCGGCACGTTCTTAAAAATGATGGGCGGCATAAGGGTCGACCGCGAGGCGAACGAATACGGGTATATGGTAAAGTGTGAAAAGATACTGAGGGACGGCGGCGTGCTCTGCGTGTTCCCCGAGGGCAGGCTTCCGAAGCCCGGCGAGGATAGACCTCTCCCGTTCAAGCCCGGCGCGGCGTATCTGGCGTTAAGCACCGGCGTGCCGGTGATACCGGTCTATACGAACGGCAGCTACTTCAAAAAAAAGCGCGCTGAGGTGATGATAGGTACGCCGATATACCCGCGCGATCACATACAAAGCGATAAATCGGATAAGGAAAATACGGAAATACTGAGCACCGTTATGAGAGAGCGGCTGCTTATTTTGGAGAAATTATTTGAAGAAAGAACAAAACAAAAGTAAGCTGTTTTCGATCAAAAACCTGTTTTTTGATTTCGTAAAGCTGACGGCGGCGCCGGGGCTTCTATGGTTTAGGCCGAAAAAGCTCTACGAAAACGAGGCGGCTAAAAAGAAAATACGCGGTCCGGCGATACTTATAGCCAACCACGTCGGCGTGGCGGACCCGATGTATCTGATGATGCTGATATGGTACCGCCGTCACAGATTTATCTGCAAGTCCGAGCTGATGAGCACAAAGACGGGCAAATTCTGGCTTACGCTGTTCCGCTGCATACCGATAGACAAGGACAATATGAGCTTTTCGACGATGCGCTCGATCACGGACGTGCTTAAAGGCGGGGCTCTCGTGTCGATGTTCCCCGAGGGGCAGGTCCACACGAAAAGCGACACGCCCGCGTCGTTCAAATCCGGCATGATCCTTATGTCCGTACAGAGCGGCGCGCCGATAATACCGATATACGTAAAGCCGAGGGAGCATTTTTACGAGCGCGTGGTCGCCGTCATAGGCGAGCCGTTCTCCGTTAAAGAAACTTACGGCGAGCGCCCGAAATTCTCGCAGATAAGCGAGGCGGCGGAGCTTTTACATCAAAAAGAGATCAAGCTTATGGAGCTTTTGAATACACCGAAAGGGGATAAATGAAATGGACAAGATCTACACGACCGACAGAGAAAAATTCAGAGCCTACACGGCGCCCGAAGAATTTGAAAAAATAAAACCGTTCAGCACGGTAAACGATATGTGGCGCGCACGCGCCGGCGAGTACGCCGACAGTATCGCGATCGAGGACGACGGCAAAAAATACACGTATAAACAGCTTGAAGAGGACGCGTCTTATCTGCGCCCGGTATTTGCAAACCGCGGCAGGATAGCGATCCTCTGCCCGAACAGCTACGATTTCGTCAAGGCGTACCTTGCCGCCGTGACGAGCGGCAACACGGCTGTAATCCTTCCGCCGCAGCTGCCGCCCGAGGCGGTTTTCGGCTGCTGCATGAAGCTCGGCGCCAAGGCGCTCGCGTATCACCCGGCGCTTGAAGAAAAGCTTGCGACCGTCAAAGCCGCCGCGCCGAACCTCCCGCTTCTGAACATAACGGAAAAGGCGGATAAACCCGCCCAAGCGTCCGATGCGAAGCCGGAGGACGGCTGCGTGATAATGTTCACGGGAGGCACCACGGGAAAAAGCAAGGGAGCTTTGCTTTCCCACCGCGCCGTTATGGAGGGCACGGTGAACGGCTGCTACGGCTACGAACACGTTTTCGGCCAGAGATATATGCTGATTTTGCCGCTCTCCCACGTTTTCGGTCTTATCAGAAACCTTATGACAAGCCTTTATACCGGCAGCGCGATGTTCATCTGCCGCAACAACAAGGATATGTTCCGCGACATAGCGATGTTCCGTCCCACTATAATGGTAATGGTCCCCGCGCTTGCGGAAATGGCGCTGACGCTCTCCCGCAAATTCGGCAGGAATATGTTAGGCGACGATCTGAAGACGATAATCTGCGGCGCCGCGGCGGTGTCGCCGTACCTTATTGAAGAATACCCGAAAACGGGCATTTCGCTTCTCGCCGGCTACGGTCTGACGGAATCCGCAAACCTCGTTTCCGGTAACCCGGATTCTTTGAGAAAGCCCGAATCCGTCGGCGTTCCGTATCCGAATCAACAGCTCCGCATAGTCAACGGCGAGCTCTGGCTCAAAGGCGACAACATGATGGACGGGTACGTCGGCGACGACGCGGAAAACGCCGCGGCGTACGAGGACGGCTGGTTCAAGACGGGCGACCTTGTAAGGATAGACGAGGACGGCTTCTTATACATCGTCGGCAGATCTAAGGAAATAATCGTTTTATCAAACGGCGAAAACGTGTCTCCCGCCGAGGTGGAGGCGCATTTCAACGCGCCGGCGTTCATACAGGACACGCAGGTGTTTGAGGACGTTTTGCCGAACGGAACGCATATACTGGCACTCGAAGCCGTGCCGAGAGCAACGGAGCTCAAGGGCATCGAGGGCGACGTCAAGGAGTATATCACAAAAGAGCTCGAGAAGATCAACATGACGCTTCCGCCGTATCAGCGCGTGAGCCGCATAGAGATACGCGACACCGATTTTGAAAGATCCCCGAGCATGAAGATCTTAAGATATCACAAGTGCAAATGAAAAGAGAAGAAATTTTTGAGAAGCTGAAGGATATACTTATATCCGCCTCCGACGACGAGGAGAAGATAAAGCAAAGCACCGAGGAGACGAAGCTTCAGACGGAGCTCGGTATGTCGAGTGTCGATATGCTCTACACCGTTATCGCTATCGAGGAGACGTTCGACATACGGTTTGACGACGTGACGGTCACGTCGTTTGTGACCGTCGGCGACGTCGTGTCCTACATCGAGGGCAAGCTCTGATGAAATGGGTCCCGTCGGACTTTAAAAAGGGCGATATGATCCGCGTAAAGATCGGCGCGATATACCACACCGGTATTTTCGTCTCCGAGGACGAGGTGATACAGTTCGGTTATCCGCCCCTGCCCGAGTACGCGGACAAAAACGATCCGCCCGTCGTCTGCTCGGTCGATATAGACGTTTTCTGCGGCGGCAGAATCGCCGAAAAAGCGGAGTACGACAAAAAGGAAAAAAAGGCGGCGCGCGACCCCGACACGGTCGTAAACATCGCCCGTTCCCGCATAGGCGAGGGCGGCTACAACATCCTCCACAACAACTGCGAGCATTTCACAAACGACTGCGTTTTCGGCGTGAAAAGAAGCGAGCAGGAGGAGGAGATGCGGAGGAAATGGCGCAATAATTTCTTACGCCGTTAGGCGTATATCGAACGCCGTCAGGCGTATATCGACTTGACGATATATCGTCACCTGACGGTAACGATTCGATATATTTTGCGTGACGCAAAATTCGATATGTGCGCCGTAAAACGACGCACACGATATGGCTTCGCCGAGAATAA
>CADBSB010000023.1 GCA_902797235.1 uncultured Ruminococcus sp.
CGGTATTTACATCATCGACCTTGCAAAGACCGTTAAGAAGTTTGAGGAAGCTTATATGTTCGTCAGAGAGCTTTCCGAAAACGGCGGAACGCTCCTTTTCGTAGGAACGAAGAAGCAGGCGGCTGACGCCATAAAGGAAGAAGCTGTAAGATGCGGTATGTACCACGTCAACGTACGTTGGCCCGGCGGTATGCTCACCAACTACAAGACGATCAAAAAGAGCATCGCACGTCTTGAAAAGCTCGAGCAGATGCAGGCGGACGGCACCATCAATCTTCTTCCGAAGAAAGAGGCCGCAAAGATCAGCAAAGAGATCGACGAGCTTGAAAAGAACTACGGCGGCATCAAGAACATGACCGAGCTTCCGTCCGCTATATTCATAGTAGACCCGAAGAAGGAAAGAAACGCCGTTCTTGAAGCGAAGAAACTCGGTATCCCGGTAATCGCAATAATCGACACGAACTGCGACCCGGACGACGCCGATTACGTTATCCCCGGCAACGACGACGCGATCAGAGCAATAAAGCTTATAAGCTCCGTTCTGGCTGACGCCGTTATCGAAGGTCGCCAGGGTGAACAGACCGCTCCCGAGGGCGAGGAGAAGCCGGCTGCGGAAGAGGCTCCCGCCGAGATACCCGCCGAGGCTGTTGAAGAATAAGAAAGGCAGGAAAAAAACATGGCTAATTTTACGGCAAAAGACGTTGCTGAGCTCCGCGCAAAAACAGGCTGCGGAATGATGGACTGCAAAAAGGCGCTTGTAGACGCCGACGGCAATTTTGACGAGGCTATAAAGCTTCTCCGTGAAAAGGGACTTGCCGCTGCGGTCAAAAAGGCTGACAGAATAGCCGCCGAGGGCGTTGTCGATATAATGACGTCCGAGGACAAGAAAACGGCTGTTATGATAGAAGTTAACTCCGAGACGGACTTCGTTGCAAAGAACGCTTCTTTCCGCGAATTCGTAAAGGATATAGAAAAGACGATACTCGCAAACAGACCGGCGTCTGTTGAAGAGCTCCTCAAGCTCCCGCTTTACGGCTCCGAATTCACCGTAGAGGCAAGCTTAAAGGATAAGATCTACACGATAGGCGAGAACATGAACATCCGCCGTTTCGTTATAGTCGACGGCAACGTTTGCACCTATATCCACGGCAGCGGCGTCACGGGCGTTATAGTCGATATGGAATGTGAAGACGGCGCCGATTACGCGGAGGTCGGACACAACGTTTGCTTGCAGATCGCTTCCATGAACCCGCTTTATCTCGACAAGGCTGACGTTCCCGCGTCCGTTATAGAGAACGAGACCGAGATCATAGTCGCTCAGATAAAGAACGATCCGAAGAACGCAAACAAGCCCGAGAACATCATAAGAGAAAAGATGATCCCCGGCAGGATCGAAAAGTATTTCGATACCAACTGCCTGAATCTCCAGTCCTACGTTAAGGACGACGCCATGAACGTCGCTCAGTACGTTGCCTCCGTCGCCAAGGAGCAGGGCAAGGCTATGAAGATCAAATGCTTTGTCAAGTACGACAAGGGCGAGGGCTTACAGAAGAGAGAAGACGATTTCGCGGCTGAGATAGAAAAGCTCGTTAAGAAAGACTGATAAAGCCTTATATATCCCGTTTGCACAACGCAGACGGGATTTTCTTATATAATAATATATTGTTTTCACACTATGGTATTTACAAATTCATAAAAATAGTATAAAATAATATATAATGATAAAAATCGGAGAGTTAAATCATGGCATTCAAGTACAAAAGGATACTTCTAAAATTATCCGGCGAGGCTATGTCGGAAAAACGCGACGGGGAGATAATAAACCCGTTCAACACGGAATTTTTATCCCGTATGGTAAAAGTCATAGGCAGGCTCGTCGAGGGCGGCGTTCAGGTCGGTATAGTCACCGGCGGCGGCAACGTTTTCCGCGGCGCTTCGGCAAAGGAATTCACACGCGCGAGAGCTGACGATATGGGTATGCTCGTAACCATGTTAAACAGCCTCGCGGTAGAAAACCAGCTCAATAAAGCGGGCGTTAAAGCCGTAACGTTATCGGCTGTGGAAATGAACAAGGTCGCGCAGCTTTTCACAAAGGAAAGGGCTGAGGAATATTTTGGTAAAGGTTACGTCGTTATATTCGGCGGCGGCACCGGCAACCCGTACTTTTCGACCGATACGGCGGCGGTGTTAAGAGCATGCGAGATAAACGCGGATGCGGTTTTCCTTGCAAAGAACATAGACGCGGTTTATTCCGCCGACCCGAAAAAGGATCCCGGTGCGATAAGATATTCAGAAATATCGTGCCACAAAATGGTCGACGATATGCTTGGCGCGATAGACCTGACCGCCGCGATGATAGCGCTTAACGCCAAAATGCCTATGGAGCTTTTCTCGCTTAAAGAGCTTGACAACATAATCAAAGCCGCCGAGGGAAATACGGCGGGTACAACAATAACCGTAAATGAATGATCAGGAGGATGGAAAAATGAAACTTGATACCAAACCTTACGAAGAAAAAATGGGCAAAACGCTCGCACAGCTTCAGTACGATCTTTCGACCATAAGAGCCGGCAGAGCGAACACGGCGGTGCTTGATAAAATAACCGTCGATTACTACGGCGCGCCCACTAAAATAGCGCAGCTGGCGACAGTCACCGTTACCGACGCGCGTACGATAGTTATCGCTCCGTGGGACGGCAGCATGACGAAGAGCGTAGAAAAAGCGATACAGACGTCCGACCTCGGCATAAACCCGGCAAACGACGGCAAGGTCATCCGTCTCGTTTTCCCGCAGGTCACCGAGGAGAGCAGAAAGCAGCTGACGAAGCAGGTGCTCAAAATGGCTGAGGAATCAAAGGTAGCTATAAGAAACATCCGCCGCGACGCGAACGACAAGAGCAAGGCTATGAAAAAGAACTCCGAGATGACCGAGGATGAGCAGAAGCAGTCCGATAAAGCCATCCAGGATCTTACGGATAAATTTATAAAGGATATCGACGCGGCGGCAGCAAAGCGCAACGCGGAGATAATGGAAGTCTGATGATCGACGGTTCACAGATAAAGCATATCGCTTTTATAATGGACGGCAACGGCAGATGGGCGAAAAAGCGCCATATGCCGCGTGAATTCGGTCACAAGGTCGGAGCCGAGGCGTTTGAGCGTATAGTAAATTACTGCTATGACATCGGCATCGGCGCCGTTACCGTCTATGCGTTTTCAACGGAAAACTGGAAGCGTCCTCAGAAAGAGATAGACGCTATTTTCTCCATATTTTCCTTTTATATCGACCATTTCGTCGAAAAGATAGGAAAAAAGAACGTAAAGATCATATTCATAGGTGACAGAAAACCGTTTTCGGCGGAGCTTGTGAAGCGAATGGAAAACGTTGAGGAGAAAACAAGCAAAAACGAGCGTATCTTATACGTCGGCATAAACTACGGCGGCAGAGCCGAGATATGCCACGCCGTCAATTCTCTTATTGCCGCGGGTAAAACAGAGATAACGGAAGAAGATATATCGAAAAATATCTATACGAACCTGTCGCCCGATCCCGATCTTATCGTAAGAACGGGAGGAGAATACAGACTGTCCAACTTTTTACTGTGGCAGTCCGCTTATTCGGAGCTCTATATCACGGACACTCTGTGGCCGGACATGTCGGGCGACGACGTTGACAAAGCAGTTTCGGAATTTTTAAAAAGAAACAGAAGGTACGGCGGACTGTGATCCGCCGCTATGTAAAATGATGAAAAACGAAAAGACGAAAAGAGTTATTTCCGGCATCGCCATCATAATCATCACGTTTCCCATACTGTTCTTTACGAACACACCGGTAATAACAGTCTATATGCTTTTTGTAGCCGCCGTGGGCATTTATGAGCTTTTACTGTGCTGTAAGCTCGATAAGTGGTACATATTGGTCCCGGCGGAGATTATCGCATTTGCGGCGCATTTTATATGCCGCCTGCGTTTGTTCGGCTTACAGGATCTTGACCAGAACACTCTGCTTTTAGCTTACGTGTTCATGGCGGGCGTGTTCATACTGTACCTGTTCGCGCTTGCGGTATTCATACCGGATAAGCACAATATAGAAACAAACGGCTTTGCGGGGCTCATGTGTCTTTACGTATTGGGCGGCACCGTCGCTCCGGTAATGCTGTGCGAATTGCCAAACGGAGAATTTGATTTCCCGCTCATATTCATATCCGCGTGGATGACGGATCTGTTTGCGTACGCGATAGGAAGTAAGTTAGGCAAGCACAAGCTCTGTCCGACCATTTCGCCGAAAAAGTCGATAGAGGGCGCGATCGGCGGCATCATCGGAAACATCGTAGGCTTTGCGATATATACGATAGTTCTGGCGATATTCTTCCCGCAGATAAAACCGAATTACGCCGCGCTTATAATTTCGGCGATCGTGCTTTCGGTCGTATCACAGCTCGGCGATCTGTTCATGTCGCTTGTAAAGCGTAAATTCGGTATAAAAGACTTCGGAAAGATAATACCGGGTCACGGCGGTATACTGGACAGATTTGACAGTATAACGGCGGTATCCGTTACGATCTTCATTTTCTATTCCGTGTTCAGATTCACAAGAGGTTTTTAATGATGAAAAAGAAAGCTGCGGTGTTAGGCTCTACCGGCTCCGTCGGCACACAGGTCCTTGACGTGTGTGACAGGCTCGGGGCGGAGGTGGTGTTTATCGCCGCACATTCAAACATAGAGCTTTTGTTGTCGCAGATAAATAAATTCAAGCCCATATACGTCGCGGTGACGGATATTTCCGCGGCGGAAAAGCTTGAAAATGAAATAGACGGCAATACAAGGCTTATAAAGGGCTACGACGCGATGTGCGAGGCGATAGGGCAGACAGACTGTGATATCGTCTTTAACGCCGTGTCGGGCAAAAACGGGCTTTTGCCGACGTTGTCCGCCGTAAGATCGGGCAAAACGTTAGCTCTTGCAAATAAAGAAAGTATGGTATTAGCCGGTCCGATAGTAAACGCCGAGGTAAAAAAGCACAACGCGACGATACTTCCGGTCGACAGCGAGCATTGCGCCATATTCCAGTGCCTTAAAAACGGCAGAAAGGACGAGGTAAAGCGCATACTTTTAACGGCCTCCGGCGGTCCTTTCTTCGGCTATACGTACGATATGCTTGAAAACGTGAGCCTTGAAGACACGATGAAGCATCCGACGTGGAACATGGGCAAAAAGATAACCGTGGACAGCGCCACGCTTGCAAACAAGGGACTTGAAATAATTGAAGCCATGCACCTGTTCGACGTTCCGTTTGATAAAATAAAAGTGCTTATCCACAGACAGAGCATAGTTCATTCCATGGTCGAATATAATGATAACTCGGTTATAGCGCAGCTTGCCGTGCCGGATATGCGTCATCCGGGACAGTACGCTTTGACGTACCCCGACAGATGCGAGGGCGTGATCAGCGAGCTCGATCTTACGAAATACACGCTTACGTTCAACGAACCCGATACGGACGCGTTCAAAATGCTTTCTCTTGCAAAAGAGTGCGCAAAGGCGGGCGGCATAATGCCGTGCGTTTACAACGCCGCGAACGAGGCGGCTGTCGATATGTTTCTGCATGAACAGATCGGCTTTAACGATATTTACCGCGTATGCGAAAAAGTGCTGTCGGATACGAAATATCAGCCGTTATACGATATAGAACAGATACTTGAATACGATAAGGTATCAAGAGAAAGCGCTTATTCATATAAGGAGAAACTTACATCCAAATGATAAATCTTATGTCCGGAGTATCAAACGGATTTACAAATTTTCTTTATATATTGCTTGCGATATTTATTTTCGGTCTGCTCATACTCGTGCATGAGCTCGGACACTATATCGCGGCGAGATGCTTTAAGGTCACGATAAAAGAGTTTTCGATAGGACTCGGACCTAAACTCGTTTCATACGTCAGCAAAAAAACAAATATAAGATATTCGCTCAGGCTTCTTCCTGTCGGCGGTTACGTCAGTATGGTCGGTGAGGATGAGGAGACGGACGATCCGAACGCGCTGAACAAAAAGAAGCCGTGGAAACGCCTTATAATCATGGTCGCCGGCGCAGGTACGAATATAACGATAGGCGTTCTCGCTATGCTTATACTCGTCGCAACGCCGAATTTCGTGATAGGCGGAACGACCGTCGCCGAAATAGATTCAACGTACGTTCAGACGCAGACTGATGAGCTCCTTGTGGGCGACAAGATAGTAAAAGTCGGCAATACGAGCGTTCATTACTATCAGGAGCTTTCTTATGAGATAATGAACAAGGGTTATGAGCCGACGGATCTGACGGTTGTCAGAAACGGGGAAAAGGTGGTTTTGAAATCCGTCGTATTCCCGGTCACGGAGGAAAGCGGCGTGGCCTTCGGCGATATGTTCTTCAAGGTCTCGGCTCTGAAAAAGACTTTCGGAAACGTTATCGGATATTCGCTTTACTCGTCGTTTTCGACCATCAAAATGATATTCGATTCGATAAAATCGCTTATAACCGGCAGATTCGGTTTCAGCAGTCTGTCGGGACCCGTCGGAGTGACGAAAACGGTCGCGGACAGCGCAAAGGCGGGTATTTCAAATCTTGTGTATATCTGCATATTCATTACGATGAATTTAGGCGTTTTCAACCTTTTGCCCATACCCGCGCTTGACGGATCGAGGATAGTTTTCGTAATAATAGAGATGATAAGAAAGAAGCCTATCGAGCCTAAATACGAGGGTTATATACATTTCGGCGGCTTGATAGTGTTGTTCATACTTATGATAGCCGTAACGTTCAAGGACGTGTTTTCACTTATAAAATGAGAAGAATATCAAAAACAGTAAAAATCAATAAGTTATATATAGGCGGCAATAACAGGATAGCCGTACAGTCGATGCTCAATACCGAGACGGCGGATATAACGGCGGGCTGTAAGCAGATCGACCGCCTTGTTTCCGCGGGGTGCGATATAATCAGATTCACCGTGCCGGATATGCAGAGCGTAAAGGCGGTTTATGAATATAAATCACGTTATCCCGATATTCCGTTTGTCGCCGACATACATTTCAATCATAAAACAGCGCTTGAATGTATTGCGGCGGGGATCGACAAGATACGTATAAATCCGGGCAACATAGGCTCGGAGGACGGAGTCGCCGCGGTGGCAAAAGCCGCGAAAAGCAAAGGGATTCCGATAAGGATAGGCGTAAACGGCGGCTCGCTTGAAAAGCATATACTTGAAAAATACGGTGCACCGACCGCGGAGGCGATAGCCGAAAGCGCGTTTTATCACGCGGGTCTACTTGAAAAATACGACTTTACGGATATCGTCATATCGGTAAAATCGTCTAACGTCGCGAATATGATAAAGGCTAACAGACTGATCGCCGAAAAGTGCGATTATCCGCTTCATTTAGGCGTTACCGAGGCCGGCTTACGCCGCATTGGCGAATTAAAGAACGCCATAGGCATCGGCTCGCTTTTGTGCGACGGGATAGGCGACACGATACGCGTATCGCTTACAGACGATCCGGTGAACGAGGTCTACGCCGCGCGCGATATACTCGAAGCGCTCGATATGTCTGAGGAGCTTGTAACGACGGTATCCTGCCCGACGTGCGGCAGGACGGAGATAGACCTGATAGCTTTATGCCGTGAATTTGATAAGATAAAGCCGGAGCTTCACCCGTCAAGAAAAATCAAGGTCGCACTCATGGGATGCGTCGTAAACGGCCCCGGTGAGGCGAAGGAGTGCGATATAGGCATAGCCGGAGGAAGAGGCGAGGCGCTTTTGTTCAAGGGCGGCGTACCGCAGTATAAGATAAGATACGAGGACATACTTAAAGTATTGAAAGAAGAGATCAACGGACTGTAATGGGAAAGAAATTAGCTGAGATTTTTAAAAAATACGTTCCTGCGGACAATTCCGAGGAAAGATTGCTTAATGACGGAGAGGTCATTAAAAATACTATCAGTGAAGATAAAAAGAGCTTCGTCGCAGAGACGAAGTTTTCTCGCTTGTATAAAAAGCAGTCGCTTTATAAAGCCGAGGAAAATCTGCGGCAGTTCTACGGTATGAAATTCATAAGGATCTCGCCGAAATACGACGAGGAGCTTTTATCCGAGGATTATCTGCGCGAGGTGTTCGTTGAATGCAGTACGTGCAAGGGCATGACGCGCGGCATGATACCGAAATACACGGCGGAAATCGGGCATGATGAAATAAACATAAACGTATGGCAGACGGAAGCCGGATTCGATCTTATAAAGAACGCGAATTCCGAGCGTATAATTTCCGACGTTATTTTCGATGAATTCGGTATAAGGCGCAAAATAACGTTCACGCGCGTGGACGACGGAACGACGGGATACGAGAAGTACGAGTACGAAATAGCGAACGCCGAGCGCGAGGCAGCGGAAAAAGCGCTTTTGCAGATAAAAAATCAGAAATTCCAGCAAAGAGAAGACGACCGCCCGGATAAAGAGCTTGTTCAGCGCGAGCTGAAAACGAAACTGAGCTCGTTAAATGAGGATGATCCGTGGGACGACACGTCCGATCCCTCGCATATCGCGATCGGCCGGTCGTATTTCAATATTTCAAAATCAGACGTATTATACGGCGAGGAATTTGAGATAGACCCCGTGCCGATAAGAACGATAAACGGACAGATCTCAAATATCTGTATCGTCGGCGAGACGTTCGGCTTCGATTCAAGAGAGCTTCGCGGAAAGGACAAGGTTTCATCGACCTTTTACGTAACGGACGGCGATTCGACGATAAAGATAAAATCGGTCCTTTCTGCCGAAGAGGCGAGCACGTTTTCAATTAAAGACGGTACGGCGGTGGCTGTAAAAGGCAACGTAAAGATAGATACTTACGATAAAGATTATCTTATGACGCCGAATTCGGTGTTAAAGATAAAGCGCCTTTTCAGAGCCGACAACGCGTCGGAAAAACGCGTGGAACTGCACCTTCACACGCAGATGTCGTCGCTTGAATCGACAATCCCGCCGGATACCGCCGTAAAGGTCGCGGCGTCCTGGGGACACAAGGCGATAGCTATAACGGACAGCGGAAACGCCCAGGGTTATCCGAAAGCGATGCTGACGAAGGAAGCGCTTGAAAAAGACGGAACGAATATTAAAGTCATATACGGCATAGACGGCTATTTCGTCGACGATACGCAGAAGGCCGCGTATGGAAACGATTTAGGCTCGCTCGACGATGAATTCATAGTGTTCGATACGGAGACTACGGGTCTTTCCGCGCTTTCTAACAGACTTATAGAGATCGGCGCCGTGCTCGTAAAGGGCGGCGAGGTGCTCGACACGTTTGAGACGTTTGTCGACCCCGAAACGGAAATACCGCCGGAGATAACGACGTTGACCGGCATAAGCGGCGATATGGTGAAGGGCGCGCCGAAGGAAAAAGAGGCGGTTTTAAACTTCCTTGAATTTGCAAAGGGAAGAACGCTTATCGCGCATAACGCGCCGTTCGATATCAACTTCATTTCAGCCGCCGCAAAGCGATGCGAAATACCGTTCGATCCTAAATATATTGATACCGTTCCGTTATCGCGTTACCTTAATCCCGAATTGAAACGCCACAAGCTCGATATCGTCGCAAACCATTACGGCTTGGGCGATTTTGAGCACCACAGAGCCTCCGCCGACGCGGAAATGCTTGCGTACATATTCTTTAAAATGTGCGATAAGCTCCGTGACGACGGTATAGATTCGATAGACGAGCTGAATTCCGCCATGGCGGGCGGTACGGATTTCATCAAGCAGAAGAACAGACGTATAGTGATCCTCGTCAAAAACAAAGCGGGCCTGAAAAATCTGTATAAGCTTATATCGTATTCAAACTTAAAATACTTTTACAGAAACCCGCAGATACCGAAATCCGTTTTAAGCGAGTTAAGAGACGGACTTATTATAGGCACGGGCTCGTATAAGGGCGAGCTGTTCCAGGCGATACTCGACGGCAAATCGGACGACGAGTTGAACGATATAGTCGAATACTACGATTATCTTGAAGTACAGCCCGTTGAGTGCTCGATGGCGCTCGTAAAGCGTTCCACGGTAGCGAGCGCGGAGCAAATAAGAAGCATAAACAAGCGCATAATAGAACTCGGGATCAAGAACAATAAACCCGTGTGCGCCACCTCTGACTGCAACGTTTTAGACAGATCTGACGAGATAGGCAAGCACCTGTTATATCACGGTAAAAAGATAAAAATAGATGATGACGACGTTGCGGTTCATTTCTACAACACCGAGGAAATGCTTGAAGAATTTTCGTATCTTGACGAGCAGACGCGGTACGACGTTGTAATCAAAAACCCCAATCTCGTAGCGGATATGATAGAGGACGTACGCCCGATACCGAAGGGCAACTATCCGCCGAGCATAGAGGGCGCGGACGATGAGCTGAAAGACATATGCTATAAAAATATGCACCGGCTTTACGGAGATGATCCGCCCGCGATAGTTAAGGAAAGGCTCGAGCGCGAGCTGACGCCTATTATAAAATACGGCTTCGGCGTTTTGTACGTCATAGCAAAAAAGCTCGTTGAAAACAGCGAATCAAAGGGTTATCAGGTCGGCTCGCGAGGCTCCGTCGGCTCGTCGTTCGTCGCAACGATGTCAAATATCACGGAGGTCAACCCGCTCCCGCCGCATTACAGATGCCCTAACTGCAAAAATTCCGAATTCATAACGGACGGTTCCGTCGGCTCAGGCTTCGACCTGCCGGAAAAGAACTGCCCGAAGTGCGGAACGCCCTACGTAAGAGACGGACACGACATTCCGTTTGAGACGTTTTTGGGCTTTGACGGCGATAAATCGCCCGATATAGACCTTAACTTCTCGGGTGACGTTCAGGGCGACGCGCATAAATACACGGAAGTTTTGTTCGGCGCCGAAAACGTTTTCCGCGCCGGAACGATAGGCGGTATAAAGCCGAAAACGGCGTTCGGTCTGCACGTTATAAAGTACATAGAAGACAATAATTTAAACGTCAGAAACGCGGAGATACAGCACCTTGTAAATATGCTCGTCGGCTGCAAGCGCACGACGGGACAGCATCCGGGCGGCATCATAGTCGTTCCGAGAGAATATGAGGTGTACGATTTCACACCCGTGCAGCATCCCGCGGATGACCCGAAATCGGATATAGTGACGACGCACTTCGCGTTTGAATATCTGCACGATACGATATTGAAGCTCGACATACTCGGTCACGCTGTGCCGACGAAGTATAAGATGATAGAGAAGTACACGGGTACGAACATACTCGATA
>CADBSB010000024.1 GCA_902797235.1 uncultured Ruminococcus sp.
AAAGTCGTAAAAGAACTCGTACAGCAGGCGGTGGACTCCGGTATCGAGCCGGAGACGATACTTAAAGAAGGCTTGCTGCCCGGTATGAACGTGATAGGCGAAAAGTTCAAGAACAACGAGGTCTATGTTCCCGAGGTGCTCGTCGCGGCGCGCGCGATGAACATGGGAGCGCAGGTGCTCAAGCCCTACCTTGAAAAGGCGGGCGTGAAAGCCGCGGGCAGGGTCTGCATCGGCACGGTACAGGGCGATCTGCACGACATAGGCAAAAACTTAGTAAAAATGATGATGGAAGGCAAAGGGCTTGAAGTCATTGACCTCGGCACGGACGTGGCGCCGGAGACCTTCGTTCAGACGGCGATCGAGCAGAACTGCCAGATAATCTGCTGCTCCGCCCTGCTCACGACCACTATGGGCGTTATGGGCGAGGTGGTCAAAAAAGCCGAGGAAGCCGGTATACGCGACAAGGTGAAGATAATGATAGGCGGCGCGCCGGTAAGCCAGGAATTCTGCGACAGGATCGGCGCGGACTGCTACACGTCGGACGCGGCGTCCGCCGCGGACGCGGCGGCGGAATTCTGCCTTAATATGAATTAAATCGTAATAACGGGAGCAAAAGATGAAGATCAAAGCGTACCTGACGACGTTTTTAGCCGTTATACTCTGCCTTTGCATGATATTGCCGTCCTGCACGGGCGGCGGCGAGGTGACGACGTCTCAAAATACAGACACGGAAAAGGTAACGGAAACCGAAACGGAAACCGTGACGGATAAGGAAACAGAAACGGAAACGGAAGCGGAGACGGAGCCCGAGGTCGTTTTGCCGTATGACAACACGCACGCCTATATCTTTGCCTCGTCCGACAAAAAGACAAACTGGGTAACGCAGGGCGCGGACGTATCCGTTGAGTTCAATCTGCTTAAAATGATACCTACGAATCACGATCCGATGATATACTGTACGTTTGACGAAACGGAGCGCTTCGATTCTCGGGAATACCCGTTCGTCGCGTACAGATACAGCGTAAAAACGTACTTTACACAGGGCGTGTTTTTCGTCGGCTCCGAAAATCATCCGAATTTCAGCGACGAGGGACTGACGTGGATAAGCCTCGACAACAGCGGAAAATGGACAAATCTGATAGCCGATATGCGCGGTAACAATTTCTGGGAGGGCACCATAACTGCGTTCCGCATAGACCCGCTGAACGGCGGCGAGCAGGACAAAAACGCCGTTATTTATCTTGACCGCGTGGGATTCTTCAAAACCGAAGAGGACGCGGAAGCGTTTTTGAACGCCGCGTCGGAGCCGGATCTTTCTCAGTCCGTTTCGTTTACGAAGGACTTTGCAAAAGCCGTGATCCCGGGCGGAGTTTTATCAAAAGGGTATGATTCAAAGAATTACCTTATGAAAGCCTCGAAAGCCGCGGAAATAAAGGACGGTAAGGCGCCGGTCGTTTTGGTCAAAAAGGACGGGAAGACCGTCACGGTACCCGTATCATACGTGAATTCCGTCGGCTTCATAACGTACCTTGCGGAGCAGGACGGAGATTATTCGCTGTATTATCCCGACGTGTCGGGCGACGGCGACGCATACTTTGTAAAGGCGCGCGGGATAATGGACGATAACGATCTGAAGGCTTCTTCTCTTTCCGCTAAGCAAGGCGCGGACATACTGTCAAAAACGCTCGTTTTATCGGACAAAACCGGATTTTTATCAAATTATAAAGACGGCGATCTTACGGCGGAGACCGCCGCCGAAATGACAGGCGCGTATCTTAAAAGTCTTGCGATAACGCCGTACAATGATCCGGACAGAAAAGTAAAGGGTAAATCCGATAACGTGAATCTCGCCGTATGCTCCGGCATAATCGATAATATCGATAATAAGACCGTCAGCGGCATGGAATTCGCGGGCATCGTTACGCGTATGATAAAGGCGATACTCGGCCAGCCCGTTATTGGCTCGAACGTATCGGACAAGGACGGCATAACTATCGGCGCATGGGCGAGTTTTCCGTTCAAAGTGACGGACAAAACGATAAAAACGTTTTCGGAATGCGGGTTAAACCTCTTGGTAGATCTCGGCGACATCGAACGGCAGGGCGTCATATCGAACGTTTTGAGCAGCGCGGACAAATACGGCGTAAAGGTGATACGTTATAATTACTCGCCCGAAAAGTTCAAAGCGTCAAAGCCCGATCCGATACCGTCTTCAAACTATGAATATTACGATCACAAATCGTATTACGGCAACCTTATATACGACGAGCCGGGAACGGAAAAATACAAGAGCATGGCGGAGCTTACGGCGTACTATAACAAAGAACTGCCGGGCAAGCTTTGCTACTACAACCTGCTTCCGATGTACGCGAACGCCGCGCAGCTCAAATACGGCGCGTCGGCGGCGCAGATAGCGTATTACGACGAAGACCCCGATCTGTATAAAAAGTACGTTGAATCGTACGCGGAAATGGTCGGCGGCGATTATATGTGCGTTGATATATACCCGTACAGATCGAGCGGAAAGTCAAAGACGACGTATACGGGATATTTGCGCAATATGGATATATTCGCCGAGGCGTGCAGAAAATACGACCGCGAATTCTGGCTCTACATCCAGTCGACCGACTACGACGGCGGCAAATGGACGCCGGATTACGACGATCTGAGATGGCAGATGTATACAGGTCTTTCGTTCGGCGTAAAGACCTTCATCCACTTCGTATACGACTGGGGAAGCTACGAAAATACGTTCATAAAGAACGGTGAGCCGACCGATATTTACTACGCGGCGCAGAAGATAAACAAAGAGATATCGGCGCTGTCAGACGAATACGTGAAATACAAAAACGTCGGCGCGTTCAATCTGAATTGCGAAAAAACGAAATTCGACTACGCGAAATTCGACAATCAGTATAAGGATTTCAACATCATAAAAGAGATAAAGTCCGGCGATCCTCTGCTCTTCGGCTGCTTTGAGGAAAAGGACGGCGGCGGTTACGCCTTTACCGTCGTTAACATGAACAACATAAACACAAAGAAAACAAGCGCCTCGCTTTCATTTTCGCTTGACGGCGATCATACCGTCAATTTGTGGCGGGCGGGCGAAAAGGTGAAGCTGACGGCGGAGGGCGGCGTGTATTCGGTCACGCTTGAATCGTCGGAGGGCGTTTTCATCACGGTTGAATAAGGCTGATGTTATGGAATTTTTCGATCGCTTGACAGGTACGGCGCTCGCGCTCGGCGCGTACAGAGCCGCCGTCATACCCGTGTCCGACGTTGAGACGGACAGGTCCTTCCGCACGCTCTGCGAGCAGAACGTATGCGGAAATTACGGTAAAAACCATATGTGCCCGCCTGACGCGGGGGATATCGACGAGCTTATCGGTGTTTTGCGCTCGTTTAAGTACATTTTCGTATATCAGAGCGTGGGGACGCTTGAAGACAGCTTTGACATAGAGGGCATGGCGGAGGCGGCGAAAAACCACCGCGCGCTTATGATGAACATAATCGGCGAGTGTAATAAAATACAGTTCAAGCGCAGGCTTTACCTCGGCGCGGGCGGCTGTACCCTGTGCGAGGTCTGCGCAAAGCGGACGAACGAAAAATGCCGCCATCCGGACAGAGCCGTTCCCTCTCTTGAAGCGTACGGCGTGAACGTATCCGCGCTTGCAAAGGCGGCGGGAATGAAATATATAAACGGGCAGAACACGGTAACGTATTTCGGCGCCGTTCTGTTTGATTTTGACGATGAAAAACTGTAAAGTATACCTGAACGAAAAAGTATATGAAGTAAACGAGGGCGTCTGCCTCGGCGTTTTTCTGCGCGATAACGGCTTTGAAGGCCTTGTCTGCGGAGGTCACGGAAAATGCGGCAAATGCCGCGTTTTATGCGCGGGCGGACTGTCGGAGCCGACGGAAACGGAAAAAAAGTTTCTTTCGGATGAAGATATTAAGGCGGGCGTAAGGCTCGCCTGTCAGACTTATATAAAGGGCGACTGCACGATCGAGACTGACGCCGGCGGCAAAGCGGTGATAAAGACGGACGGCGAAATGCCGGATTTAGAGCTTGCGCCGGTATTTCAAGAATACGGCGCCGCGGTTGATATAGGCACGACGACCGTCGCGCTTTGTCTGTACGGTAAAAGCGGCGAGCTTTTGTCGCGCCAAAGCGCCTTGAATCCGCAAAGGCGGTACGGCGCGGACGTCGTATCGCGTATGGAGGCGGCGCTGAAAGGTGACGGAGACGGGATAACCTCGGTAATAAGAGAATGTATCTGTTCCCTGCTCTCAAAAGCGGCGGACGAGGCGGGTATAAAAGTCTGCGATATAGACGGCGTGGTCATCACCGGAAACACCGTGATGCTCCATTTTCTCACCGGTACGGACACGGACCCGTTGACGCACGCGCCGTTTGAGGTGAAGCGGTTTTTCGGCGAGGTCATGACGGCGGGCGAGCTCGGATTTATCGTTTTATACAAAGACACGCCCGTTTATATCCCGCGCTGCGTCGCCGCTTTCATAGGCGCGGACACGGTCACGGCTGTTCTCTCTTCGGGCATATACAAAAGCGGCAGGACCTCGGTTTTGACGGATATAGGAACGAACGGCGAGACGGTGCTCGTACACGGCGGCGTGCTCACCGCGTGCTCCACAGCCGCGGGACCCGCGTTTGAGGGCGCGGGAATATCCATGGGAATGGGCGGCTCAGCGGGCGCGATCGACAAAGTTTATTTAAATGAAGATAATGAAATTACCGCGCACGTCATAGGCGGCGGAAAGCCCGTGGGCATATGCGGCAGCGGCATAGTCGACGCGGTCGCGGCGCTTGTAAGATCGGGCGCGGCAGACGAGACGGGATATATGGAGGACGATCCGGCGGTCATAGCCGATCCGGTCGTCGTAACTCAGAAAGACATACGTGCCGTACAGCTTGCAAAAAGCGCGATACACGCAGGGATAAGGACGCTTTTGGACCTCTCCGGTCTGTCGTGCGGCGACGTTGACGCGCTTTATATCGCCGGCGGCTTCGGCAGTTATCTTGACGTTTCCTCCGCCGCGTATATCGGGCTTATACCGTCCGAGCTTGAAGCGCGCGTAAAGGTGCTCGGCAACGCGGCGTTATCCGGCGCGTCTGCCATACTGTTGTCAAAACCGCTTTTTGACGTGTCGGCAGATATTGCAAAAAGCGTTAAAGTCGCGGAGCTCGCGTCAAACCCGGTTTTTGCCGCGGAATATATGGACAGGATGTATTTTTGACAAATGGACAGAATAGAAAAAATCATATCGGATATGACGCTTGAGGAGAAGATCTCATACTGTACCGGCGCCGATATGTGGAATACAAAATCAATTGAAAAATACGGCGTAAAGCCCGTCACCATGTCGGACGGGCCGCACGGTCTCCGCTTTCAGAAAAACGGCACGACTGCGACGGGCATAAACAACTCCGCCCCCGCCACCTGCTTTGCGACGGCGGTCACGTCCGGCGCTTCATGGGATGAAGAGCTTATGTTTGAAAAGGGCGCGGCTATCGGCAGGGAGGCTATGGCGGAGGGAGTTTCCGTCGTTTTGGGCCCGGGGTGCAATATAAAAAGGAATCCGGGATGCGGCAGGAATTTCGAATATTTTTCGGAGGATCCCTATATTTCCGGGCATCTTGCCGCCGCGTTCATCAACGGCGTGCAGAGTACTGGCGTTTTTGCGTGCGTAAAGCATTTTGCGGCGAACAATCAGGAATACAAGCGCATGAACGGCGACAGCATAGTCGATGAGCGGGCGCTGCGTGAGATATACTTATCCGCTTTTGAGTACGCGATAAAGGAAGCCAAACCCGCCTGTATCATGGCGTCTTACAACAAGATAAACGGCGTGCACGCGACGGACAATAAGAAGCTTCTTACGGATATTCTGCGCAACGAATGGGGCTTTGACGGCACGGTAATAACGGACTGGGGCGCGATGAACGATCTGACAGAGGGTTTCCGCGCCGGGTGCGATCTGAATATGCCCGGGGGCGGGGATTATATGCAGAAAGCCGTATACGACGCGGTTAAAAGCGGCATGCTCGACGAAGCGTATATCGACGCATCGGTCAGACGCATTTTACAGCTTGCGGACAAGTGTTACAACGCAAAAAGGACGCACAAAACGGACTACGAGGATCACCACGCCGTGGCGCTGCGGACGGCGGAGGAAGGCGCGGTATTGCTCAAAAACAACGGCGTGCTTCCCCTCTCGCTCGATGACGCGGCGCTTATAGGCTACAAACACGAAAAAACGCGCCACCAGGGCGCGGGGTCGAGCCATATCAACCCGGTAAAGCTGATAAACATAAGAGACGCGATACCGCACACGCCGTATTTCGCCTGCTGCGACGAGAACGGAAACGTGACGGAGCACGCGCTGAAAAAGGCGGCGGAGGTCGCGTCCGGCTGTAAGGTCGCGATAGTTGCGGCGGGCCTGCCCGAGATATACGAATCCGAATCGTTTGACAGAAAGACCGTTTCTCTGCCCGACGGCATAAACAAGATGGTCGAGACCGTGGCGGAGGCGAACCCGAACACTGTCGTGGTGCTTCTCGGCGGAGGCGTTATGGAGCTTCCGTGGGCGGACAAGGTCGCGGCGATACTTTATATGGGCTTGCCCGGTCAGGCGGGCGGCGAGGCGGTGAGAAGACTTTTGACGGGCGAGGCGAACCCGTCCGGCAAACTCACCGAAACGTGGATATTAAAAGATAAAGACGCCGTCAACAGCGACACTTTCGGGCAGAAGAACACGCAGTATAGGGAGAGCATTTACGTCGGTTACAGATATTACGAGACGGCAAACGTACCCGTTCTCTACCCTATCGGTCACGGGCTTTCATATACGAGCTTTGAGTATTCCGATATTAAAGTCGACGGTATGACCGTTACGGCGAGAATAAAAAACACCGGAAAATGCGCCGGCGCCGAGGTCGTGCAGTTATATATCGGCGAACTCGACAGCAAAGTTTACCGCCCCGCAAAGGAGCTGAAAGGCTTCAAAAAGGTGTTTTTGCAAGTCGGTGAGGAAAAGGAAGTCGAGTTTACGCTTGACGACCGCTCGTTTGCGGTATGGCAGAACGGCTGGGTAATACCGCGCGGAAAATATAAAATAATGCTCGGCTCATCCGTGCGCGATATAAGGCTAACCGCGGAAATAAACGTCGACGGCGAGGACGTCAGAACGCCCGAAAGCCTGCGCGGCACGTTCTATGAAAAACCCGCCGGTAAGCCGACGGAAGAGGATTTTATAAAGCTTTACGGCAAACTGCCCGACGATAAAGAGCCGCAAAAAGGCGGGTATACGATGGACAGCACGTGCCTTGAAATGAAGGATCACAGCTTTGTGATGAAGATACAGTACGCGCTGACCAAGATGCTCACGTCAAGGGTCACGGGCGTCAAAAAGAAAGAAAACAGCGCCGCGTATAAAATGATGTTCACGTCCGCGGTCGACTGTCCGATGCGCGCCGTGGTGATACACGGAGCGGGGCGAATTAAGGAAAACTTCATCCGGGGGCTTCTCGACATGGCTAACGGTCGATTTTTAAAAGGAATAAGGAAAATGGCAAAAAAATAGTGTTTTGCATAAAAATATGTTGACAAAGCCGTCCGGTTGTGGTATAATACAATTGAAGAAAGTAATAGGAAAGATTCTATCTTTAAATTTCTGATATTTACTTTATTTTGGCATATAATAATTATGACCAGTATTATCGGTCTGTGATTTATTGTATTAAACGTCGGAACGGAGACGTAAAACCCGTTTCCATCGGTCGGGACGGAGACCTTAAACCCGTTTCCATCGCAGAGAATAACTGCTAAAAATCCTTGAGGAGCGGGTTTTCTCGCTCCTCTTGCTTTTTTCGGAGGTAAAAATGACAAAAGAACAGCAAATCAGCTTTAAATCACGGGTATGCAGCACGGCAATCCGATATTCACGGATTTATCATTCGCAATACGTATCATTTGATTATTTGATATTTTCCGACGCTTTTCATAATCAGCCTTATTACATAATTTCGGCTGAAAAAAGTAACTATCTTCACCTTATCGGCGTAAGCACAAACCTTTCTCCAAACGAATTTTTTGAAAAGTGTTTTAACGGCACTTTATGTGAAAGTGATTTTGAACTGTCGTCACACGGATATGATGCGAAAGAATCAAAGGGTTCCATACGCCGAAAAATAAAAGCTCTTCCGTATATTGACAAGCTGATAAGCTGCTCAAGTTTAATTGAAGAAAATTTCCAAAAAAACGCAGTTTCATGTGCGATCGCATCTTCGGACGGTTTATGTACGCTCGGTTTTGCTGCAACTCCGAAAGCACGGCCTAAAACCCTTTTGATCGGAAACGAGTTAAATATCTCAAAAGCGTCGTCGATAAAAATAATCCTTAAAAAATCGAGATTGGAAAAATTATTCGATAACGTACAATCGGGAGAAATCGGTGAAATTATCCCGTATTATGATATTGTAAAGGATATGTTAGGCGAAGAACTGCGATTTCAAATCGAATCGTTAAAGAACTGAATACAAAAGCTCTCGAAGCAACTCGAGAGCTTTTGTAATATAACACTTTTATTCTAAATTTTATCCCTTATCGCCTTTGGTACGTACTGGCTGCAATCGACGCCGTAGCGGATCATTTCACGGACCATTGTCGAGGAGACGAACGACAGCTCGGGCGAAGCGGGGAGTATCACCGTTTCTATATCCGCGTCAAGCTCGCGGTTTATGAGCGCCTGATCGTATTCGTCCTCAAAATTCATACCGCTGCGGCAGCCCTTTACTATGACGTCGCAGCCGTTTTCTTTCGCGTAAGCAGTAACTAACCCGTGCGAAATGTCCGCCGATACGTTGTCGTAATTTTCAGCGACGGATATGAGAAATTCAAGCCTGTCCTCATCCGAGAACATATACGTTTTTTCCGCGTTGACGAACGCGCAGACGATAACCTCGTCAAACAGAGCCGAGGCGCGGGCGATGATATCCTCGTGCCCTACGGTCACGGGGTCGAAGCTTCCGGGTACAAGCGCTCTTTTCATACCGTTTCTCCTTTTTCAGGCGTTAATTTATAAAAATATATCCTTCCGGATTTATATAGCTTTGACAAGTCGTACATTTCTTTCAAATGCGGATTGTCTTCCAGAAGCGTGTCATGCTCCCACTCCGCGGCGACGATCGCGCTCTCGGATAACAGACCGTTCACGTACAGCGCTTTGAGCGACGGGACGAGCAGGCCTGAATCGTACGGAGGGTCGAGAAAAACGAGGTCGAATTTAACACCGCTCCGCTTAGCGGACAACAGGTACGCGGCGTAGTCCATGTTTTCTATACGGCATTTTTTGTATAAGCGCGTTTTTTGCGCGTTTTCTTTTATGGTGTCGAACGCCTCGGGCGACTTGTCTACGAGCACGGCGTGCTCCGCACCGCGCGACAGCGCTTCAAGCCCCAGCTGTCCGCTCCCGGCGAACAGATCAAGCACGCGCCTGCCCTCTATATCGAACTGTATTGCGGAGAAAATGACCTCCTTCGCGCGCTGCAAGGTCGGGCGCGTCGCCTCTCCTTCAAGCGTTTTGAGCTTTATCCCTCTCGCTTCTCCCGTTATGATGTTCATATCTTATCCTTTTTGAAATAGTTTACTATATTTTCCGCGGTCTTTTCGGTTATTCCGGGTACCTTCATAAGCTCTTCCGTGCCCGCCGATCTTACGGCGGAAAGAGAGCCGAGCTGTTTTAAAAGCGCCTTCGCCCTTGACGGTCCTATACCGTCTATTTTTTCAAGCGACGAGGTTTTGAGCGTTTTGCGCTTGGCGCTTGACATACGCGTTATGGAGAAACGGTGTACCTCCTCCTGCACTCTGTAAATGAACATATAAAGCGCTTTGTCGTGCGATATATCTATCTCATTTACGTCGTCGCAGAGAGCGCGCGTTTTATGGTAATCGTCCTTGACCATGCCGAAAACGGGAACGTCCACGCCCTCCTCGTCAAGCACGGCGCGTACGACCGCCACGTGGGTTTTGCCGCCGTCAAGCAGTATGAGATCCGGCAGGGTAGGAAACGCCGGTGACTTTTTTACCGTCGTATTTCTTATCCTGCGCCTTATCGCCTCGCGCATGGAGGCGTAATCGTCCTCGTATTCCGTTTCCTTTATGTTGAAAACCCTGTAATCCGCTTTTTTGAATTTTGTGTTCTCTATCACTATCATTCCGGCGGTCATATTGTCGTTTCCGAAATTTGATATATCGTACGATTCTATTTTTTCGGGCACTACCTCGAGCTTCAGCGCCTCGGCGAGCTTGATCAGTATCTGCGTTTCCCTGTCTGCGGTCTCCTTTATTACCTTTGCTTTGTACGCCGCGTTTTCCTGAGCCATTTTGCACAGCGCTCTGTTCTGTCCGCGCTGAGTTACCCTGACCTCGATTTTTTTACCGAAGGAAGACGTTAAAAGCGAGGACAGCGCCGCCGCTTCTTCAAGCGGGAGACCGTCTGAGACGAGTATCTCCTTCGCCGGCTCTCTTACGTCGTAAACCGATGCGATAAAAGCCGTCAGCTCCTCCGCGCCTATGTGGCCGCCGACAAAATCGTACGTTTCCGTATCGGAGATCATACCGGAGCGGATGTAAAAGAACGAGATCACCGTTATATCGTCGTCGGAATATATGCCTATCGCGTCCGTGTTCGTATCGGGTGAGGAGACGACCTTTTGTTTGCTGTAAAGCGCCGTCAATGCGTTTATCCTGTCGCGGCAGTTGGCGGCAAGTTCGAAATTAAGCTCATCCGACGCTTTTTCCATCAAGGCTTTGAGCCTGTCCTTTTCCTCGTTTATATCGCCTTTTAAAATGCTTTCCGCGCTTTTTATATATTCTCCGTACTCTTCCGCGGACAGATCGCCTTTACACGGCGCGCAGCAGCGGCCTATCTGATAGTAGATGCAGGGGCGCGTTTTGCCTATGTCCTTCGGGAACGTCTTTTTACACGTCGGCAGCTTTGCCGCCTGGCTTACGGAGCGGATGATGTTGCGGCAGGTCGCGGAATTGGTGTACGGCCCAAAATAAAGACCGCCGTCCGACAGCCTTTTGCGTACGGATACAAGGCGCGGGTACTCCTCGCGCGTTATTTTTACGTACGGGTACGATTTATCGTCCTTTAATTTAATATTATATTTAGGTGAAAACTGCTTTATCTTGCTGTTTTCAAGCGCTAACGCCTCCGTCTCCGTATCGCAGAGTATATAATCGAAATCGTAGACGTTTGACACCATGCGCGCGGTCTTGGCGTTGTGGTGCGTGAATATGAAGTACTGCGACACGCGGTTTTTGAGCGCGGCGGATTTGCCGACGTATATAACCTCGCCGGCTTTGTTTTTCATGATATAGACGCCGGGCTGCAAGGGCAGCCTCTGCGCCTTTTTCTTCAAAAAATCAATCCTGTCGTTCATACCAACAAAAAAGCGGATAAAATGCCCTGTCATAATGACAGGTATCATATCCGCTGCGCTCTTTTATTTTTGTCCGATCAGTCCGCAAGACCTGTTTCTATAAGCTCTTCAAGTCCGTTCAGAGCGTCAATTTCGTCAACGCCGTCCGAGATAAGCGTAATTTCCGTATCCTTGGTTATGCCGAGGGATAATACGCCCAATAAGCTCTTTGCGTTTACGCGTCTGTCACCCTTTTCGACCCAAATCGAACTCTTATATGAATTTGCCTTCTGGATAAAGAACGTCGCGGGACGAGCGTGAAGTCCTACCGGTATTCTTACGGTTACATTACGAGAAATCATTTATCTTACTCCTATCGGAAACACTTTTTTATTATATAGAATTATATCAAACAATTTTGATAAAATCAATGGTAATTCTGCATAATTTTTTAAGTTCTGCAGCTTGTCTTGTATATTATTTTGACATAGAACGACAATTTAGAGCCGTTTTACGGTTGATACGGCTCAAAACCGAGCACCGTCACGGTAAAAGTCATATCCTTTCCGGTCAGAGTTACCGTATCCCCCTCATAGTATTGTATGCCGCCGCATATGAATCCGGTCTCCGTCAGTCTTCCGGTGAGAAGCAGCTCTCCGTTCAGCGCCGGCTCTCCGTTTTCGTACTTGATCCAGTACCCTTCGAGAAGCTTCAGCTCGGAGCCGTTTTTGTCCTTGAATTTAAGCCCGGGGTCTATCTTCGACGTCTGCTCCTCCGTCAACGACGCGGTAAAAGCCATGCGGTATTCGCCGTTTTTATCCGTTATTACGGACGGCAGATTTACCGCTCTTACGATTATCCCCGCGACGCAGGCGACGAGAGTAAGTATTATAAGTATGTCGATAACGTTCGGTATCCTTTTTTTCACGGTATCACCTCGATACTATTCTGTGTATAACGCCGTCGTACCTCTTTGTGCCGACGCATATCTCATAACTTCTGCCGTCGGACAGCGGTACGCTGCCGTTGTAATACGTGCCGGCGCGAAGCTGCGCCTCGGCCTCGACCTCGATATATCCTTCGCCGAACCCGGTCACCGTGCCGACCACGCCGCCCTTTGTCAAAACGAGCTTGTCGCCCGCGGACAACCCTGCGGTATCCGCCTCCGTTACGACGGTAAAAAACACTTTTTCCGTATTATCGCGCGGAGATATGAACCGCACGACCGCGAAAACGGCGGCCGCGGCAAGCACGATCACGACTATATCGAATATGACGTTAAGCCTTTTCTTTTCCATATCACACCTGCCCGTAATTCAAAGCGTCAAGCTCGTAATCGTATTCTCTTCTGCTTATCTCAGACGCGGCGACGCCGCAGCCCATAACGGCGAAAAGCAGTATGCACACGACCTCCGAGCAGAAAATGTTTTCCGTAACGCCGTAGAACGCGGCGCATAAAACCGCGGTAAGCGGAGCGAAAATGTAATTTCTTCCGCTTCTGTCGCCGCACTTTATTATTGCCGTCGCACAGTACGTTATAAACAGGATAAGGCAGACGGAAAAGACAACGGACATCATGATCCCGCCCTCCGCGGTGAGCTGGAAATACACGCTTTTCGCGCCGGTCTGTGAGGCATACCCCTCGGCGGCATACTGCGGATAAACGGAATTGAACGAGCCTATGCCGTACCCGCCCATAAACGACCGGCCGATCATTCTGAACACGCCGTCCCAGACGTTTTGTATAACGGCGTTTTCCGTGTAGATTTTTTCAAATATAAATAAATACCACGATTTGGGCATGAAGACCGCGGCGAGCGCCACGACCGGAACGGACAGCACCGTAAACACGAGAGTATGACGGCTGTATACCGCGAGAACTGTAACGGTTATCACGATGAAAGCGATGACGGCGTAGACCCTGCCCGTCAGAACGAGCGAAGAAAACGATACGGCGTAGCTTATGATATACGCGACCTTGCCGCGCTTTTTACAAAGAGCAAAGTACAGCAAAAGCGGGGACGTCAGCATCACGTAACAGGCGAATACCGCGGACGAATTGAAGAATACGCTCAATTCTCCGCCGGCACCGGCGAAAAGCGATTTTGCGGCTATCATTTGCTCGGGCGTACCGCAGAACCAGAAGAACACGCCGAAAAGACTTACCGCGGCGGATGAAAGCGCGGCGGCGTTCATAGCGCGGTCAAGCCACTGACGTCTGCCGAGCAGGTTGCGGCACAAAAAGTAAGCCATTATTCCGAGCAGGTACAGAGAATCCGTTCCGCCCGCGTCCCTTACCGTTACGATCTTGCCGAAAAGCGTAAGGACGGCTAAAAGCATCACCGCCGCGTCCACGGGGCCGAAGCGCAGCTCTCTTTTCTTTCTTATCAACTTCAAAAGATATGAAACAATGCTTACGAAACACAGCGTCAAAAGCTGCTGCAAGGGCAAAAACGGTATAAGCGTGACCGTCAGCACCGCGCCGGATTCCGGCATGAAGAAGACCACGCACAGCACGATCACGCAAAGCATGAACAATACTATCCTGTGCGGCGGGAATATGAACGCGAGCGCGCCCGATACCATACCGGCGAGCAGCGCGACGCTTGCGTTCCTTATCCTGATCTCACCAGGGATAAGCCTGCTCCTGTCGGCGCCGAGAAGATCGTACGCCGCAAACGAAAGCACGGGATTTTTATAAAGTGTGTTTGCAAGCGCCTTGCCCGAGAAGAAGAACAAAGACAAAATCATAACGCCTATACTGCCGTACAGCACGCTTACGTCAAGCTCGAAATCGTACACGGCGTATTTTATGATGTAGTACTCTATAACCGCGTAAAGGCCGGTCGAAAGCAGGTAAATACCTATGTCCCGCGTTCTTAAATAAAGTAAATCGGTTAAAAACCCGGTGAATTTGTTTTTAAGTTTGTTCGAGGTAAAGAAACGGCAAATACCGTCCTGCAACTGCGATAAAACGTCGGTAAGAAGGCCGCGCTTGCGCGACAGCGCCGATGTAAGCGAAGCATCCGCTTTTTTCTCCACGGCAAAATAGCCGCAAAGTATCTTTGCGAGCAGACTGTTCTCCGCGCATCTTGCCAGCTTGTCCGAAAAGCGGGACAGAGCGCGGATTATCACGCTTCTTTTTGCTCCGTCTTTTTTCGCTTTTGCCACTTTCCTACTCCTTGTTTTTGAGCAGATCGGGACGGTTTTGCTCCGTCAGCCTCTCCGCCTGCTCTTCTCTCCATTTAGCTATATTCTCATGGTGGCCGGATAAAAGTATGTCCGGCACCTTTTTGCCTTTATATTCGTACGGCCTTGTGTACTGCGGGTATTCGAGCTTGCCCGAGGCTATGCTCTCATCCTCCCAGCACGAGCTGTCGGCGAGTACCCCGGGAACGAGGCGAGCCACGCAGTCAACGATTATGCACGCGGGCAGCTCGCCGCCCGTCAGAACGTAGTCGCCTATGCTGATCTGCTCGTCGACGACCTCCTCGATCGCCCTCTCGTCTATCCCCTCGTAATGACCGCAGAGGATTATGAGATCGTCGTATTCCGCCAGTCTTCTGATAATATCATGATTTAGGATTTTTCCTTTCGGGCTTACGTAGACCGTATGTCTGTTCGAGCCCTCGGGGATCCCTTTACACACCGCGTCGTGACAGTCGCAGACGGGCGGCGCCGCCATGAGCATACCCATACCGCCGCCGTACGGCGTATCATCGACCTTATTGTGCTTGTTGTTCGCGTAGTCTCTGATATTGTACGTCTTTACGTTTATTATTCCCGCTTCTTTCGCTCTGCCTATTATGCTTTGCGACAGAACGTAATCGACCATTTCGGGAAACAGCGTCATTATATGAAAGTTCATTCAAACATACCTTTTATCGGCGTTATATAGACGGCTTCGTCCGTCAGTTTTTTTATGAACTGCGGCACGTCCGGCACCTGAAATATGCCCTTGTCCGTCTTTACGAAATATATGTCGGACGCGGGATATTCTTCGACTGACGAAACCTCGCCGTAGACCTTGCCGCTGTCCGCGTCTATCACGGGAAGACCGATTATGTCGCATATAAGGATCCTGCCGTCCGGTATATCGAGATCGGCTCGGTCGACGTAGACCGTGGTTCCCTTCAGCTTCGCCGCGTCCTCCACGGTGTCGATGCCGTTTATCTTTACCACCGCGGCGTCCTTATGACCATGCGAGGAAGATACGTCAAATACTTTTTTGCCGTCTTTATCGCCGTACAGCTTTTTCAGTTTCAGAAAGCTTGATATATCGTCGCACCATATCTTCATTTTGACCTCACCCTTTACGCCGTGTGTGCCCGATATATAACCCTGTTCAATATATTTTTTCTTCATTTTACCCTTGTTTTTCGTATAACGGTTTTCTCATTTCTATAAACTGTTTAATGTACGAAACCGTCATTTCCCAGTACATATACGGGTCTTCCGTTTTATTTTTGTCCTTATACCATTTATCTCCGT
>CADBSB010000025.1 GCA_902797235.1 uncultured Ruminococcus sp.
TCCCCGCGTGACATTGTCACGTGGGGGTTCCGGAGGGGACAGGGGGGTATGGGGGGTTCTCGGCGAAGCCGAGCTTGAGGGGTGGCCCGGGGTTCCCCGCCGCGTCGAGCGGTGGGGGTTCACGGGTGGGCGACCCACCATAATTCGTCCCGAAGGGACACCTTATTTCAGAATTCTTAATTCTGAACTCTTAATTTCCTACGTCCTTCCGAACCGTCTCTCCATCGCCGCCTTCGTCATTTTGAACGCCACGGGTCTGCCGTGTGGGCAGTACGTGACCTCGGGATGCTCGTACAGCTCCGATATGAGCGCCGTAAGCGCCTTTTCGTCGTTTTTGTCGCCGCCCTTTATCGCGCCCTTGCAGCAGACCTGATAAAGCGCGCGCTCGAACATCGCCTGCTTCTGATATTCCGGCGCGGCGCCGTGCTCGCACAACTCGGACAGCATTCCGATGAAAAGCGCCTTCGCCTCCCCGTCGCTTATATTCGACGGCGTCTGCGTTATATCCATCCCGCCGTCCGTATATTCAAATCCGTAGCCCGTGTCCGTCAGCTCCGCTCTGTAATTCTCCGCCGCGTCCGCCTCCTCCTCGGTGACGGCAACGGTTATCGGTATCATCCGCATCTGGCTCGTCGGAGTGTGCGTCCTCATAGCCGCTTTCAGCTCCTCAAAGCGCAGTCTTTCGTGCGCGGCGTGCTTGTCTATGACGAGCACCTCGTCGCCGTCCTCGACAAAAAGGTACGTGTCGAACGCCTCGCCTATATACCGCCACTCGCCGTTCGGGCGGCCGTACCTGTACTTGTCCTCTTCCTCCGCCGGCTGCTCCGGCTCGGGCTCTTTTCGCGGCTCGTAGAGGCTTGATTCATAGACCTTAACGGGTATCTCCTCGCCGAATTTCGGCGCGCGCACGGCGTATGCGTGCAGTATATCCCCCGTTTCCGTCGGCTGCGGCACGAATTTCGGTACCTGCTCCTGCTTCGGCGTACCGAACGCCGTTATCTGCTCCACCGTCGTTTTGGTGTACTCGTCCGTGACGGGCACGAACGGCGAGACTGTCTGCCGCCTCTCCGCAAGCTCGTATTCGGGTCTCTGCCCTTTTTCCGTCGCCGATTTTACTGCGTAGTACACCGCGTCGTATATCGGGCGGTCGGAGGAGAATTTGACCTCCGCCTTAGTCGGGTGGACGTTGACGTCCACGACGGACGGGTGAACGGTTATGAATATGAGCGCGGCGGGGAATTTTTCCGACGGGATGAACGACGTCAGCGCCTGCTCGAGCGCGGACGACATCACAGCCGATCTGACGTAACGCCCGTTTATGAAAAACAGCTCCATGGCTCTGTTGGGTCTTGCCGTTACGGGCGAGCAGACGGCGCCGCTTACCGTGACGCCCTCGTTCGATCCCTCGACGGGTATGAGGTTCTGCGCGAACTGTCTGCCGAGCACGGCGTAGACCGCGTTTTTAAGGTCTCCGTCGCCCGACGTCGCAAACCTGCGCACGCCGTCGATCAAAAGCGAAAACGACACCTCCAGAGCGGAGAGAGCGAGCTTTTCGCAAACGGAGGAGACGTACGCCGCCTCCGTTTTGTCCGCCTTCAAAAATTTTCTTCTCGCGGGCACGTTTGAAAACAGCTCGGAAACCGTCACCGCCGTGCCGTCCGGCGCTCCCGCCTCCGACACGGTGGAGCAGACGCCGTAATTGACCGTAACGGTGTGGGCAACGGCGTCTTTTTTGCGCTTTGACGTTATTTTCATGCGGCTTACCGCCGCCGTCGCCGCCAGCGCCTCGCCGCGGAAGCCGAGCGTGCTTATCGCCGCCAGATCGTCGCCCGTTGAAATTTTGCTCGTCGCGTGGCGCAGGATACAGCGCGGCAGATCGTCCTCGGACATACCGCAGCCGTCGTCCGTCACGCGGATCATCGAAATACCGCCGTTTTTTATCTCGACGGTTATTTTTTTCGCGCCGGCGTCGATTGAATTTTCCACAAGCTCCTTAACGACCGAGGACGGCCTTTCGACGACCTCGCCCGCGGCTATAAGGTTTGCGGTTTTGAAATCAAGTACGTTAATGACCGACATTATAACAGCCCTTTCAGCTTCCTTAACAGATCGTACGCCTCGAGCGGCGTGGTGATATTCAGATCGACCGCCTCTATCGCGTCGCGTATCTCGTCGGAAACGACCGTTTCCATAGTTATATTCAAGTCTTCAAGTGTCTCCGCCGGACGCGTCCGCTTCTGCTCCGGCGCTTTCGCCTCTATTTCAGCCAGAACCTCGCGCGCGCGTTTTATGACCTTGTTCGGCACGCCCGCGAGCACGGCGACCTCTATCCCGTAGCTGTCGTTCGCGGCTCCGCGGACTATTTTACGCAGAAAACTGATCGTATCGCCGCGCTTTTTCGCGGCTATGTTGTAGTTGACTACGCCCTCGACGAGCCCCTCGGTCTCCGTCAGCTCGTGGTAGTGCGTGGCGAACAGGGTTTTGCACCCGAGCTTTTCCGCGGTGTATTCGACCACCGCGCGGGCGATCGACATACCGTCGAAGGTCGATGTGCCTCTGCCTATCTCGTCGTATATTATAAGGCTCTTTTTCGTCGCGCGCTTTAAGATGTACGAAACCTCGTTCATTTCAAGCATGAACGTGGAGGTGCCGGACGCGAGATCGTCCGACGCGCCGACGCGCGCGAAAACGCGGTCCACTACGCCGACGTAAGCCTCCGTCGCCGGTACGAACGAGCCGATCTGCGTCATGATCGTGATCAGCGCGACCTGGCGCATATAAGTCGATTTACCCGCCATGTTCGGACCCGTTATAAGCAGCAGTCTGTTTTTGTTCGTGTCCATATACGTGTCGTTCGGGACGAAGGCGTCCTCCGTGAACCGCTCGACGACGGGATGACGGCCGTTTTTGATGTTTATCACGTCGGAATAGCTGACCTCCGGCTTGACGTAGCCGTACTTGTCCGCCGCGACGGCAAGCGAAAGGAGCGCGTCAAGGCGCGAAACGCTGTCCGCGGACGCTCTGATCCTTGCGATATTGTCGCAGAGGTGCTTTCTTATCTGCGTGAAAATATCGTATTCGAGCTTTACCACCTTGTCGGACGCGCCGAGCATGGACGATTCAAGCTCCTTCAGCTCTTCGGTTATATACCGCTCGCAATTCGCAAGCGTCTGTTTTCTTATGTACCTGTCGGGCACTAAATTCGTATAGGATTTTGTGACCTCTATATAGTAGCCGAAAACGCGGTTGTATGAAACGCGTAAGGTCTTTATGCCCGTCTTGTCGCGCTCGGCGTTTTCTATCTCGCCGATCCACCGCTTGCCGTCGCGCATTATGCTGTGCAGGTAATCGACGTCGGCGTTGTAGCCCTCTTTTATAAATCCTCCCTCGCGGACGGAAAACGGCGGCTCGTCGACTATCGCCGCGTCTATCAGCTCACGGATGTCTTTTAAATCGTCGGTACTGTCTTTTATCTGACGCAAAAGCTCCGACGGGCACGTCGAAATCAGATCCTTTACCGCCGGCAGCTTTGACGCGGACTGGCAGATAGCGCGCAGATCGCGAGCGTTCGCCGTTTCATACACGAGCTTTGACGCAAGGCGCTCGAGGTCGAGCACGCCTTTCAGGGCTTCCTGAAGCTCGGAGCGGACCATAAAATCGCCGTACAGGTCGGACACGGCGTCCTGCCTGCGCTGAATTTCCGCAACGCTGCAAAGCGGCATCTCCACCCATTTGCGCAAAGTCCTGGCGCCGCCCGCGGTCTTAGTGTAGTCGAGCGCCCATAAAAGCGACCCCTTTTTCTCGCCCGTGCGCATGGATTCGCAGAGTTCAAGGTTTCTGCGCGTGCTCGCGTCAATTTCAAGCGCGCCTTCGCTTTCGTAAAGCGAGAGCGTGTCCATAAAGGATATGTCGGTCTTCTGCGTTTCGATTATATAATCGACGGCGGCGCCGACGGCGCAGACGAGCGCGGACGGAAGCGCGTCCGTTTTTTCGTTCGGGAACTGCTTTTTGCACGTCGCCGCGGCTTTGAGCTCCCAGAAGCGCTCCGGCTCGTTTTCGTTGACCGTGACGCAGAGGCGGTTTTTGACGTAATCGGACAGCTCCGGCTGCTCGGCAAGCGGGAAGCTTGTTATAAGCTCCTTCGGTAAAAACGCCGCGAGCTCGTTTATTATGCGGCGCTGTATATCGTCGCCCTCAATGCTGCACGCGCCTATATAGCCCGTCGACACGTCGGCAAAGCACAAAGAACAGCCGTCGCCGCCTATGTATATGGCGCAAACGTAGTTGTTTTTATCCTCGTGAAGCATCTCCTGCGAGGTGACCGTGCCGGGCGTCACGATGCGGATTATGCCGCGCTTTACTATGCCCTTCGCCGTCGCGGGGTCTTCAAGCTGCTCGCACACCGCGACCTTGTAGCCGTTCGACACGAGCTTGGCGATATAAGGGTCCACGCTGTGGAACGGCACGCCGCACATCGGCGCGCGCTCCTCCTCCCCGCAGTCCCGCCCCGTCAAAGTCAGCTCGAGCACTTTCGACGCTATCTTCGCGTCGTCAAAAAACATCTCGTAAAAATCACCGAGACGGTACATCAGGATATGATCCTTATATTGATTTTTTATCTCCATATACTGCTGCATCATCGGGGTCATGAAATTGCCCTCCCTCGTTGTTGGTGGTGTTGTAGGGGAGGGGTCTCCCCTCCCGAATTCGGAATTAAGATACCTTCCCCTTTTGGGGAAGGGGGACCGCTTGCGGTGGATGAGGCGAACCTCAGTGCCGCAATCAAACCCTTTTCACTTTTTGCTTTATCGGTTTTAA
>CADBSB010000026.1 GCA_902797235.1 uncultured Ruminococcus sp.
AGGAGAGATTCGAACTCTCGCGACGGTTTCCCGCCCTACACCCTTAGCAGGGGCGCCTCTTCACCGGCTTGAGTACTTCTCCGTGTGTAGTTCTTTTATTCAGTTGAATTTTCAGCGCGGTGAAAATTTCTGGCGGAGAGAGTGGGATTCTTCTTGATTTTTGTAAGGCAATTTGCAAGGATTTTTTGTTTGTGCCTTGCAAAAATCATCGGTCACCGCTAAAAGCGCTTCCCCGAGGCGCTTTCTTGACGCTGCTTCGAATCCCACTATATACCTAACAGGCATATTTTATAACGGAGAGAGTGGGATTCGAACCCACGGCTCGCAAAACGAGTCACCGGTTTTCAAGACCGGCTCCTTAAACCACTCGGACATCTCTCCGTGTCGTAGAATGTATAATACCACAAACAAGAGCAAATGTCAAGTTATTTTTTTAAATTTATTGTACCGTTGTTATATTTTCTTGTGCCGTTTCGGTATCGAGCCCGTCAAATTTCCGCATTAGCTTTGAAATCTCGGCGGGAAGATCGTTTTCGTCGTATACTTTATAATATACCCCGTCGCCGCGTCTGATATACAGCTTTACCGTACCGTAATCCGGTATTCCGTAATCGGAATCCTCCGCGGCGGTAAACGTATCGTCGAACAGAGCCGATGCGGCTTTTGTGAAGTCGGACGGATAATCCGTCGCAAATCTCGACGAATCGTACGCTATACCGCTGCTTTTCACGTGCGCGTATTTATTCAACAGATCGAAAAATCTGAATTCCGCCGTCACGCCCTCGGTCTGCTCCAGCTCCTTTGTCGGATACTCCGCCATGCAGGCGTAGACGGTGGAGCCGAGCTTGTCGTCCTCGATCCCGAGCTCCTTTGCCGCGGACTTGTAGTTTGACGTCAGAAGCTGTGCCTTATACTCCGTATATTTCGGCGACGGTATTATCCTGTCCGGGTTGTTTGCCCGGTAGACTACCGTCAGCGCCGCGAATACGGCGATCAAAGAGAGTATTATCGCGTATATATACGGTTTTTTCATCAATACGTCTTTTTACGGCTCTGATTGTATTCGGAGCGCGGGTTTACTATCTCGCGCCAGTCAAGGTCGCCGTTGTCGAGCGCGCGGATTATTATTTCCGCCGTCGCTATATTCGTCGCGACCGGAACGTTGTGTATATCGCACATCCTGATGAGGTTCGCCTCCGTCTCCGACATCGGCTCTCCGTCGGACGTGTCTCTGAAATAGAGAAGTATATCGATTTCGTTGTAAGCTATGCGGGAGAGTATCTGCTGCTCTCCGCCGTGTGTACCGGATAACAGACGCTCGATTTTAAGACCCGTGGCGTCCGATATATATTTACCGGTTATGCTCGTAGCGCAGAGATTGTGCTTGCTCAAAATACCGCAGTATGCTATGCAGAGCTGCGTCATAAGTTCTTTTTTCTTATCGTGTGCGACGAGTGCTATTTCCATAACCGCATCCACCTTTCAATTTTCTTATATTTTACTATAAAACTGTTATTTTGTCAATACCTTTTTTCTTTTAACCCCGGAAATACCGTAAAGTATCGGTACGGGGCGCCGTCCGCTCTCTTTGCACAGCAGTCTCTGCACCGTGTTGTCGAACGCTTTTGACGATATGAACGCGTCGCCCTCCGCCAAAACTCCCTTTTCCTGCGCGAACATAAGCGTCCTGTCGTACGGTATGACGCCGAGGAGCGGAGTTTTCGTCGCGTCTATCATGGATAACATTCCGGCGCGCTTGTCGCCGCTGACGGACGAGGCGTCAAAGCAGTTTATCAAAAGTCTGCATTCGGAGCCCGTTTCTCTCAGCTTTTCCGCCGTTTTTTCGGCTCCGCGTATGGACGCCGGGTTGTGCGTCGATACGACTATCGCGAGGTCGGCGCATAAACGCGCGGCGGCGAGCGTTACCGAATCGGCGCCCGGCGTGTCGAGTATCACGTAATCATAGCCCGCGCTTATATCCTTCAGCCGCTTTGCAAATTCATCCGGCTCCACCGTGTCCGTCATGCGGAACGGCGCACCGAGCAGGCTGAGATTCGGATTTGACGGGAATTTTACCGCGCAGTCGTCGACGTCACGCCTGCCGTACACCGCGTCGCATATATCGAACAACATCCTGTCCTCGCACCCCGTTATGAGATCGAGCGTGCCGAGATCGAAATCAAGGTCGCACAGAAGCGTTTTTTTGCCCGCTTTTGCAAGCTTTGAGGCGATATTCGCGGCGGCTGTCGATTTCCCGACGCCTCCCTTAAATGACGTTATAAGTATTATTTCCGGCATATTACCCTCAATACTTGTTTATTACCGAGTTTATTATTTTTTCCGATACCTTTACTCCGTCCGCGTTGTCGGAAAGCAGTCCCTGTATCTTTTCCTCGCTTGATGAGGTCTCGTATTCGTTTGCGAACGTCAGCGCCGCTTTTATCCTCACCACGTCGTTCGGCGATACGTCGTAGCCGTAGATCCTGTGGCAGTACGTCTCCGCCGTGTCGTTTTCGCGGCTGCCGTACAGCGACGCGAGGTCTTCAAAATGGTTTATCGCCGCGTTCCTGCCCGCGTCCGTTATAGCCTTGCCCTCGCCGGTCGCGGCGGTGCGGAGAATAAGCATTTTCGTCGCTTTGTCAACGACCGAGTTCATTATCTCCGTATCGTGATCGTCGTTCTGCTCGCCGTCGCCGAAATACGCGTTCTTTTCGTCAATGAACATTATGCGCAAATACTGCGCCGTCAGCTTCTCGCCGCCGTACTGCACCGCGTATTCGGTCCTGAACGTGAAGATTATGGCTAAGACCGAGCCGGCGGTAAGCACGCCGCAGATGATTATGAGCACCCACTTCGGTAAAAATCCGCCGTTTTTGCCCAGATGCACCTTGTTTTCGTTGCCCTCGCGCAGACGTTTGATGTTCGAGCGGTGCTTCCATACGATTATGAGGCAGACGACTATCATCGGGATGATAATGAGGTTCTGCATCCCTATGAATCTCGAAAGCACGATCGGCAACAGCAGCGCCGTCACGACCGAGCCGAGCGAGATGTATTTCGAGAACGCCACGATTATGACGAACACGGTGAAGCATATGAGAAATACCTTCGGGCTGCAGCAGAGTATGACCGCCGCAAGCGACAGAACGCCTTTTCCGCCCTTGAATTTGAACCACACGGGCCACATATGACCGAGCGTCGCCGCCATACCCGCGAGGAACGCTCCGGTCTGACCGAGCACGAGCGCGCCGATAAGGCAGGAGATCGCGGTCTTTCCTATGTCGCCTGCAAGCGTTATTATCGCGGCCTTTTTGCCGTAGGTGCGCAGGACGTTCGTAAGTCCGGCGTTGCCGCTGCCGCTTTCTCGTATGTCCTTGCCGTACATCTTTTTGGAGACGAGTATGGCCGTGTTTATGCCGCCTAAAAGATAACCGGCGGCGCATATGAGTATGAGCGATATGATGAAATACGCGGTGCCGTTCTTACCGGTAAGGTACAGAAATCCGTAATTGAAAACGTCGCTTATTGAAAAGCTTGCAGTTAAAGGCATATCATTCACCGCGCTCTCTTATGATTATTTTTATCGGTACGCCGCGGAAGCCGAACGTCTCGCGCAGACGGTTCTCGATATATCTCTGATACGAGAAGTGGAACAGCTTTACGCTGTTGCAGAATATGACGAACGTTGTCGGCTGTATCGCCGTCTGCGTCATATAGTAGATTTTCAGCCGTCTGCCCTTGTCGGACGGGGGCTGTACGCGCGTCGTCGCGTCAGTCAGCAGATCGTTCAGCATTCCCGTCGTGGCGCGGAACGTCGCCTGACCGTAAACGTAGTTTATATGCTCGAAAAGCTTGTTGAGACGCTGACCGGTGAGCGCGGAAACGAAGATTATCGGCGCGTACGTCATATACGACAAGGCGGTGTATATGTCTTCGGTAAATTCGTTTACCGTCTTGTTGTCCTTTTCTACCTTGTCCCACTTGTTTATGACGATTATGGAGGCCTTGCCCGCCTCGTGCGCTATGCCGGCTATTTTCTCGTCCTGCTCGGTTATGCCCTCGGACGCGTCTATCATTATAAGACAGACGTCGGCGCGGTCGACCGCCGCTTTCGCCCGAAGTACGCTGAAACGCTCTATGTTGTCCGATATTTTTGACTGACGTCTTATGCCAGCCGTGTCTATGAACGTGTACTTGCCGTACTCGTTTTCAACGTAGGCGTCAACGGCGTCGCGCGTCGTGCCCGGGATGTCGGACACTATCATGCGCTTCTGACCTATTATCTTGTTGACGATGGACGATTTGCCGGCGTTCGGCTTGCCTATGACGGCGACCTTTATGCTGTCGTCCTCTTCGACCACTCCGTCGTCGGCGGGACATTTTTCAAGTATCGCGTCGAGCAGATCGCCCGTGCCCGTGCCGGATAAGGAGGAGAGCGGTATCGGATCGTCCGGGAAGCCGAGCTCATAGAATTCGTAGTATTCAAACGGCAGATTGCCGACGGTGTCTATCTTGTTCACCGCGACGATGACGGGCTTTTTCGCCTTCTGAAGCATCCTGCCTATCTGGATATCGTCAGCGGTAAGACCGGAGCGGCTGTCGACCATGAAGACTATCACGTCCGCCATGTCGATGGCGATCTCCGCCTGCTTGCGCATGTGCTGTAATATTTCGTTGTCGGTCTTGGGCTCGATACCGCCCGTGTCGGTTATGAGGATCGTCCTGCCGTTCCATTCGACCTCGGTATATATACGGTCGCGCGTCACGCCCGGCGTGTCGTCAACTATCGCTATCCGCTGACCCGCCAGCTTGTTGAACAGCGTGCTTTTGCCCACGTTCGGCCGACCTATTATTGCTGCTATGGGTTTTGACATTATGTTTCTCCTGAAATTTTGATACGCTTCCGCCAAAACGTTCGGCGTCAGCCGAACTCATAACTATCGCCGCAAGGCGAAATCATAACTGTAAACTTGCCCGTAAGGGCAATCATAACTACAAAACTATGAGCGCTTCGCGCGTTTAGAGTTATGAGTGCTGCGGGAACCCCCACCGCTGTACGCGGTGTGGAACCCCTTCGCACGTTATGAGCGCTTCGCGCGTTTCTTAATTCTGAATTCTTAATTTTCTTACTATCTCACTCGCCGCCGTCGCGTCGGAGGGGACGGCGTACACGGGCACGCCGAGCTTTTCGGATAATTCTTTGACGGTCATATCGTCTAAAAACACGTCCTCGTCTTTACGGAGCATGACGGAAGGGATGAATATACATTCGCCCGCGTCACAGTCTTTCAGCTGAGCCGCTATGTCGCGCCCGACGACGAGGCCGGAGACGGTCACGCCGCCGCCGAAGAAGTTGTTTTTTATCATTTTGACGGATAGCTTCGCGCCCGTCTTTTTGTTTACCATATCGGCAAGATCGCAGATAACGCCGTACGCCGCCTCGCCGGTTATGAGCGTGGCTTTTCTGCCCGAAAGGTCTTCGTCTATGCCTTTTATCTCAAACGGCAGCTCGTCGTACATACAGGCGACCATGCCGACGCCGTTTTCGTACTGCGGATAACCTTCGTAATACGACGCCTTGTGCAGCTTAACGCCGCCGCGCAGATAAAATTCATCCGCGGCAAAGAATATGCGGCTGCCGTGCTTTTTATAACACTTTGACGAAAAGCTCTCTATCTGCTTTATAACAGAGCGGCAGTCCTCGGGCGTAAACGGGTCTATGTGATACAGATTTTCTCTGTGCGCCGTTAATCCGCACGGAACGATCGAAACGCTCTGCATGGCGGGGAACAGCGTTTCAAGGTCGGTCATGCTTTTTTGCAGATGCTCTTTGTCGTTTATGTTTTTGCATAAAACTATCTGCCCGTTCATCGTTATGCCGGCGTCCGCGAATTTGCGCATTATGAACATCACCTTGCCCGCGTTTTTGTTCTTCATCATAAACACGCGCAGCTCCGGCTCCGTGGTGTGTACGGAAATGTTTATGGGCGACAGGTGCATCCTGCACACGCGGTCGACCTCTTCATCCGACAGATTCGTCGTCGTTATGTAGTTGCCCTGCAAAAACGACAGTCTGTCGTCGTCGTCCTTGAAATAAAGCGATTCCCGGCAGCCTTTCGGCATCTGGTCTATAAAGCAGAATATACACGCGTTTTTACACCTCTGCTTTTTGTCCATGAGGTACGTTTCAAATTCAAGCCCCGGATCCTCGTACTCGTCTTTATCTACCGTGACCGTCAATAACTCGGGACCTCTGTGTATAAGCATTTTTATGCGCTGCTCCGTCATGTAAAAACGGTAGTCGAGCACGTCGTTTATGTTATGGCCGTCGATATCAAGCAGGATATCGCCCTTTTTGACGCCCGCCCTGTCAGCGGCGGAGCCGGGAACAACGTTTACCACCGTTACCATGTCCGATATAAGCCCTCATTAAGCATACTTATTTATTATATTATACATCCGATTAAATGCAAATCAACTCTTATTTCGTAAACATTTGAAAATTTTAGCGCCGCGGCTTCTCAAAAGACGGCGCAAACGGCAAATATTCACAAAAAATTTAAAATTATCTGTTTTTGCCTATTGACATTTTCAGACAATGAATGTATAATACCTTGTGCGGCTTATTCCGGCGGCATTCAAATCTTAATTTTCGGAGACGGATATGAAGCTTGATATCTCTGCCGTTTTAAACGGTGAAGTTAAAGAACTCCCTTTCAATTTCACGGAAAACGTTTCGGCTGAGATGGCGGATATCTATTTCAAGGGGCTTGATTTGGAGGCGTCCGGTGATATAGAGGTCAGCGGTAAGGTAAGCGATCTTTCCGGCTATTACGGTCTCGACTGTAAGATAAGCCTCCCCTATACCACGCACTGCTCGCGCTGCGGAAAGCAGATAAAGAGCTGTTTTGAGCTTGATATGAAGCGTATAGCTTCCGCGGAGGAGCGCGACGGGGACGAGGGATATATCGTTTATTCCGATCGCAAAATAGAGCTTGACGGTCCCGTTTACGAGGAGCTTTCCATCGGCTTCCCGTCAAAACCTTTGTGTAAAACGGACTGTCGCGGTCTCTGCCCGGTATGCGGACAGGACTTGAACGAAGGTGACTGCGAGCACAGTCACAACAATAACGAATAAAGACACTTTATAAGGAGGTGCGGATAAATGGCGGTACCGAAGAGAAAGGTCAGCAAGGCAAGACGTGACAGAAGACGTTCCAACGTCTGGAAACTCGATATGCCCGGCATGACGAAATGCCCCAAGTGCGGTGAGTATAATCTCAGCCACAGAGTTTGCAGAGCTTGCGGATATTATGACGGCAAGCAGATAATAAAGGTAGAAGACTGAAATAACAAAACGGAGTTCTTATACGGTAAGCCCGTAAGGAACTCTTTTTGTCAAAATTTAAAAAAGGGAGCTCCGTCCCCCGAAGCGCGTAACGCGCGGGCGCCGTTAGGTCGGCGGTCGTACTATGTACGGCGGGCAGAGGAAAGTGCCGTGAAAATCGTGCCGCAACGTCAATTGCCGTATAGTCGGAATGCTTGACGGAGCTTAATAACAAAATACGTTTCCCGTGAGGCGGGGAGACGGGTTTTAAAGCGACGAAACAACGGTCAATCCCGTTTCCTTTTGTCGTACGTGAAATCGTGAAAAACAGCCTTATCCGGGCTGTTATTTTTATAATAAGGAGAAAAAAGAAATGAAAACGTTAAAAAAGATAGCGGCGGTTTTACTTATCGCACTTATGCTCGGCACGTCCCTTGTATGCTTTGCGGCAGCCGAGGAAAAGCCCTACGCCTACGTCAATATATACGACGGCAAAAAAGTCGTTTTATCGATGTTCAAGGTAGAGAAGACCGATGAGGACGGCGACGGAAGCTGGACCATAAACGACGCGCTTCTGACCGCGCACAAGGCGAAATGCAAGGACGGCTACGCCTCCGCGGCAAGCGAATGGGGCACGTCCATAACAAAGCTCTGGAACGATGAGAGCGGCGCGTTCGGTTATTACCTGAACAACAAAATGGTCATGACCGACGTGAAAGAAAAGCTGAACGAAACGGCGCACGACGTTATATACGCCTACGTTTACTCCGACACGCAGACCTGGTCCGACGCTTATTCGTTCTTCGATCAGACAAGCTTCAGCGGCAACGCGAAGGACAAGGTAACGCTTACGCTTTACTACGTAACGTTTGACGAAAACTACAATCAGGTAAACAAGACGCTCGAAGGCGCGACGATATACTTCGACGCCAAAAAGACCGAGTATAAAACGGATGCGAACGGCAAGGTCGAGGTAGAGCTTCCCACGTACAGCACGGTAATATCCGCGGAAAAAGACGGCATGACGCTCATTCCGCCGATATGCAGATACAATCTGATAGAAAAGCACGGCTCGCCGTACCTTATAATCATAATAGTCGCGACGGTCGTCATAGCAGCGGCGGCAGTGTGCGTTATAATCTTCAACAAGAAGAAGACGAATAAGGAAAATTGAAAAAAATCGTAATACTTATCCTCGCGGCAGCAGTCCTTACGGCTTTTGCCGCGGGGATTTCCGTATCGGCGGCGGAAACTCCGTACGAAAACGGGATAAAACCGCTATACGAGGGCTTGTCAAACGATCCCGAAAACGGATGCTTTGCGGCAATTGCGCTGCACAAATACGATAGATCGCTCGATTTAACGGATTTCGGGCTTTTGATAGCGGCGAAAGAAATACCGAAAAATACCGTGACCGCAATGAAATACGCGCTGACGGTAATGGCTTGCGGCGTCACGGGCTCACCTTACGACAGCCTTGACAAAGACAGTATCAAGGCGGCGGAAAGCACGTCCGCGCTCGTCTTTTCGCTCCATCTGTTCTCAAACGGATACGACACGGGCATGACGGAGGACGAGCATATAAAAAGACTGCTTGACAGAGCGCTTGAATCCGGCGGCTTTCCGACCGTGGGCGAAACTCCCGATATAGATATGACCGCCATGGCGGTCCAGGCGCTTGCGCCGTATAAGGACAGAACGGATGTCGCAGCTGCGATAGAAAAAGCGCTTATGTATCTTTCAACACGGCAGACGGAGAGCGGGGCTTTCATATATTTCGGCTCGGAGAACAGCGAAAACTGCTCTCAGGTGATAATGGCGCTCTCGTCGCTCGGAATCGACGCGAGATACGACGAAAGATTTATAAAGGACGGCGTATCGGTGTACGACGCGCTTTTGTCGTACAAGCTTGACGACGGCGGCTTCGAGCACGTAAAGGGCAACGGCAGAAACGGCGCCGCGACGGCGCAGGCGTACTGCGCGCTTGTGAATAACGATAAGCTCACGCCGTTCTACGTTATTGAGCCGGCGGAGAAGACCGTCGGATACAAAGCGGAAGACCCCGTAAAGCCCTTTAATATGACCGCCGTTTTCGTTATCGGCGTGTGCGCGGCGGGCGTGATCGTATGCGTGGTCATGCTGATATTGAAGCGCAGGCGCGTCGTCGATTATATCATCGTCGCGGCCGTGACCGCCGCCGTCGCCGTTTATATCGGCGTGTCGGGCGTCGCCGTCGGCAAAGACTATTTCAAACAGAGCGACGATATAAAAATAACGGGATATATCACGTTTTCCGTCGACTGTTCGCTCGTCTCCGACAGAGTGATGATACCGGAGGAGAGGGTCGGCATAGGCGACGGCGACACGGCGTATTCCGTGCTTATACGCGCCTGCAAAAGCCACGATCTGACGGTGGTAAACAACGGTTCGCAGATAAATCCGTATATCGCCGGTATCGGCGATCTGTACGAGGCGTCGTACGGACCGACGTCCGGCTGGGGTTATAAGGTGAACGGCAAGGCGCCGTCCGTCGGCGCGGGCGGTTACCGGTTGTCGGACGGCGATACTCTTGAATGGCTTTACGTGCCGGACGTAAGCCACCTCGGTGACTGATATGACGTGGTTTCAAAAATGCAACCCCTTCGTTTCGCTCATTTACTTTATAGCGGTGACGACGCTTGCCGCGGTGTACAACAACCCGTATCACACCGCCGTAACGCTTATATGTACCGTTATAATGTTTATAATGTGCGGCGGAAAAAGAAAAACGGCGCTCGGCTTTTTCGTGATATTCATTCTGACGTTTATAGTAAACCCTATTATATCAAAAAAAGGCGCCACGCCTCTTTTATTCATAGGAAACGACCCGATAACGCTTGAAGCGATAGTATACGGCCTTAATTCCGCCTCGCTTATCGCGGCTATACTGTTTTTGTTCCGGTGCTTTACTGAAATGACGGATTCGGAAAAGCTGATGTATCTTTTATCACCGTTTTCCGCCACCGCCGCGCTTACCGTATCCGCCGTTTTACGCTTTACACCCTTATACGTAAGGCAGGCGGAGCAGATAGCGGAGCAGCAGACGGCGCTCGGAGCGCAGGGCGGCAAAAGCATACCCGAGAAGATAAAACACGGCGGACGCGTGTTTTCCGCGCTTTCCACCTGGGCGCTCGAAAACGGCATAGTCACCGCGGATTCCATGGCGTGCCGCGGCTACGGCACGGGAAGACGCTCGTTTTACACCGCCTACGGCTTCAAAAAAAGCGACGGTCTGTTCCTTACGTTTGAACTTATACTTATCGTTTCAACGGTCGTCCCATCGCTGTTTTCCTCCTGCACGTTCGGCTATTATCCCGGTATAGTGATACCGGAGTTGAACGCTTTGTTCTTGCTTTCCGCGTCGTCGTACGCGCTGCTCGTTTTGTTACCGCTCATATTTGAAATAACGGATCGTATAAAATGGAAATACTTACTGCAAAAAATCTGAGTTTTACATATGCAAAAGCGGAAAAGCCGTCGCTTTCGTCGGTTTCCTTTTCAGTCGACCGCGGGCAGTTCGTTACGGTCTGCGGTCCCACGGGCTGCGGAAAATCAACGCTTTTGCGCCTGATAAAAAAGGAGCTTACGCCGAAGGGAGAGATCTCGGGCGAGCTTTTATATGACGGCAAACCGATATCGGAGCTTTCCGAGCGGCAGAGCGCGGAAAAGATAGGCTGCGTCGTACAGCGTCCGGAGGAACAGATCGTCTCCGACCGCGTGGGCGGAGAGCTGTTTTTCGGCGCGGAGAGCCTCGGATACACGAGGGAAACGGCTTACAGACGCGTCGCGGAGGTGTCGTCCTTCTTCGGCTTCGATCTTGATTTCGACAAGAAAACACCGGAGCTGTCGGGCGGGCGAAAACAGCTTTTGGCCCTGGCCTCGGCGCTCGTCACCTCGCCTGAGCTCATACTGCTCGACGAGCCGACCTCCCGCCTCGATCCCGTCGCCGCCGCGGATTTCATATCCATGCTTGCCCGCATAAACAAGGAGACGGGCGTGACCGTCATCATAGCGGAGCACAACACGTCGCTTTTACTTGAACATACGGACAGGCTGATGTTTTTGGAGGACGGGAAACTGACCGCCTTCGGCAGCCCGAGAGAGGTGCTTGAAAGCAAGCCGTCTTATAAGGTGCTGTCCGATATGCCCGCGCCCGTGAGGATGTTTTTTGAGCGCGAGCCGGGCGGAAAATGCCCGCTTACCGTAAAAGAGGGACGCGCGGTATTTTCAGGCGTCGAAGCGGAGAACAGAGAAGAAAAAGAACGCAAAGACAAACCCGTGCTTGAACTGAAAAACGTGTTTTTCCGCCATAAAAGAGACGGAGCCGACGTGCTCAAAGGGCTTGACATGACGGTAAACGGGGGCGAGATACGTTTCATATTCGGCGGCAACGGCTGCGGAAAAACGACGCTTTTGCGCTGCGCCGCGGGTCTTGCGCGTCATTATTCCGGAAAAGTAAGCGTTTTTGATAAGAAAATAACGGACTACAAAAACGGGGAGCTTTATATAAACAACGTTTCGATGCTCTGCCAGGATGCGACGGCGGTCTTCACACACGAGAGGATAGGCGACGAGTTCAAAGGCGTCGACCTGTCAGCTCTTCCGTACGATATATCGCCGCTTGCCGGCCGCCACCCGTACGACGTGTCGGGCGGGGAGCTGCAAATGGCGGCTTTCTGCCGCGTTATGCTCAATTCTCCGCGCCTCGTCTTCCTTGACGAGCCGACGAAAGCGATGGACGCGGCGGCTAAAAAGATATTTATCGACACGCTGTTTGAATATAAGAAAAAAGGCGTGACCTTCGTCGTCGCAAGCCACGATACGGAGCTGGCGGCGGAGTGCGCCGACAACTGCTCCATGATGTTCGACGGCAGACTTATATGTACGTGCGATACGTACGAATTTCTGCGCGGCAACAGATTTTACACGACGGACAAATGCAGAATGACGGGAGGCGCGCTCGTATGACGGTTCTGAAAAACAAAAACGCGCGTAATATCATACGCTGCGCCGTGCCCGCCGTTTTGACCGTATCTGCCGTTTTGTGCGCGCTTTTCGCGTCTGACGGGCGCAAATACGCCGTGATTACGGTGATTGTGACGCTTCTGACGCTCATACTGTTTCTGTCCGGCTTTGACAGCAAAAGGATAGGCTCGCGGCGCCTCGTTTTGGGCGCGGTGTTCATAACGCTCGCCGTCGCCGGAAGATTCATACCTCAGCTCAAGCCTTTGACCGCTCTCGTCATAATAAGCGGTATGCTTACGGGTGCGGAAACGGGCTTCCTCGTAGGCTCCCTGTCCGTGCTCATATCTAATATTTTTTTCGGCAACGGACCGTGGACGCCGCTTCAGATGGTGAGCATGGGGCTTATCGGCTTTTTCGCGGGCGTTTTGTCAAAACCCTTACAAAAAAACAAAATAATACTCGCCTTGTACGGAGTATTATGCGGAATATTTTATTCAATGTTCATGGATATATGGACGACCTGCTCGGCGACCGGCTCGCTTGAATTTGCGGAATATTTAAAATCCGTGACCGCCGCCGTGCCGTTTACGATAATCTACTCGGTATCAAACGTCATATATCTGCTCCTGCTTGCCCCGCCGTTTCAGCGCAAGCTCGGCAGGATCGCGGAGAAATACGGACTATGATAACAACATAACAACAAACGGGCGGCCGGCGGCCGCCCGTTTGTTGTTATTCAAGATCCTTTTTCACGTTCACCGTTATTATCATTTCCGTCTTGTTGCCGGTTAAATCTTCCGCCGTCAGTTTCAATTTATGCGTGCCCTCGGTGAGTTTGCCCGATTTATCGAGCGCGCCGGAGGACCAGATCTGCTTTACTGTCACGTCGTCCTCGTTGTCCGTCGCGGTTATTTTCAGCGCCGGTATGCAGCCGGCGACCGTGTTTATCTCGGTACAGTTGAATTTTATTACAGGCGCCTCGGTGTCCTTATCCGTCACCGTGACGTTCAGTTTTATTTCCGCTCTGTTGCCGAAGCCGTCCTTTGCCGTAAGATAACAGACGTGACTGCCTTTTACGGGCAGCCCGTTTTCATCAAGCGCGCCGTCCGACCATACCTGGTTCACCCTTATATCGCGCTGCTCGTCGTTGTCGTACGCCGTCGCGTTCAATACGAGCGGCTTGCCCTCGGTCATCGTTATATCCGTTTTTCCGTCATACGTTATCACGGGCGGATTTTCGTCTTTGTTTTTATATTCAACGGAAACGCAGTCGATATACGACAGCGTGTTGAAATTTCCGTCGTAGTAACGGAAGCCGAAGCAGAATTTTCCGAGATTTCCGTCCTCGTTCATCAGCTTTGAAAGCTCCGAGCCGTCAAGCGTTATGTCGTTCCATTCGCCCGGTTTTTTGGCTTCGCAGCGCATTACCCATGAAAGCCCCGCGTCGATCGTTATGCGCACCTCTTTCGTAACGGAGGGGTAGTAAACGCGCATTTTAAGCGCTTTTATTATGGACGCCGGTATCTCCATGTCGCTGAAATCGACGGTTATGCCGGAGGCGGAATTCGCGCCCGTGAGCTTCATCACGTACCCGGTAAACCCCTCGGGTACGTTGTTTTTCGCATCGCTTTCCGTAAATATCTCCATTTTGTTGCAGGTGTACGGCGATATTTTCGCGTCGTGCGCCGTGTACGGTATCTCGTCCTTTACGCCGCCGTTTTCGGGCGACGCCGCGACGGAGAGGGGGAGTACGGATAAAACAAGAATAAACGCTATGATCCTATGTATTTTCATATTCATCACCCCGCCTCTTCAAGCAGATTTGCGCGTATAAGATCAAGCTCCGCGTCCGTCATGCCTATGTTTATAAGAAACGCGCGCGTCGCCTCGGCGAGCGTTCCGTTTTTACTGTATGACTGCACCGTTTTTCTAAAACCGTCAAGCACGGTTTTCGTCATATAAGACGGCGCCGACGTGTCGACGTATCCGCCGCAGTCGGAGAAGAAGGAGACCTCGTAATCCATATAAATGTCGTTCTTCGACACGCCGCAGAGCGCTTCGAGCAGAAACGCGAGCGTTCCCGTCCTGTCGCGCCCGAGAGAGCAGTGGAAGAACACCGGGAAATTATCCGCGTCCGTAAATACGCGCAGCTCCTTTACAAGCTCCTTTTTGTAGTCCTCTTCAAGCGAGTTGCCGTACCACGGACCCGTCGTCGATATGTAATTTATACCCTCGCCCAAAACGGACGGACCTTTGTTCGTATTGCTTCTCAGATCAAGCTCCGTTTTAACGCCTAAAACGTTTACGAGCTTGTTTATGCCGTTTTCCGTTATATGCTCAAAATCGGCTCCGCGGTAGATTATGCCGCGCTTTATGCGCTTGCCGTCCTCCGTTTTATAGCCGCCGATGTCGCGCGCGTTCGATACGCCATCTATCGCCACGGTGCGCGGAGAATACATCGTGTCAAACGTGAATACAGCCGATCTTTCCGTTCTGTCGCCGTATTCGGCTATCACCTGCCAGTAATACGTCTGATCCGTGTATAAGTCCTCGACCGTAACGTCGGGGGTCGAGCAGAGGTAGATCAAGGCGTTTTCCATTTTGTCGTTGTCCGCTATCATAACGTGGCTGTATAACGCGTCATCCGCGTTTTCCCACTGTAAAACAACGGGTACGGGCTCGCATTTTTCCGTGTAGTCAAAAACCTTGTCAAGCTTGCCGGACCTGTAATTTTTCGCCCAGTCCGTCATTTGCGCCGTCAGTAAAGACACGGTCTCGCCGTTCTTCGGATAAACGGCTGATATTCCCTTCGGCACGTCCGTCTCCGTTTCCGCGTTCGTTTCCGTTTCCGTCTGCTTATCCGCAGACGTGCCGGGTTTTTCCGTTTCCGTCACGTCGGGCGTGCTCTCGCCGCACGCGCAGAAGGACAGCGACACGGCGAAAAGTAAAAATACGGATAATAAAAATTTTCCGGGCCTGATACGTTTCATCGCACATTCTCCTTTGTGTTCTTTTCGTATTATAACCCGAAAAACGTTTTTTTGCAAGAGGTTTTACATAAAAATCCTAAACCGAAAGCATTTCTCTTAATTTTTCGTATATTTTCTTTTCCGTGCGCGAGACCTTGACCTGAGATATGCCGAGGGCGTCCGCCGTCTGCTGCTGAGAATAGTCGCGGAAATAGCGCAGATAAATGATCTTCTGCTCCGCCTGCGTCAGCTTTTTCACCGCCTCGCGTAACGACAAAAGCTCGCAGAGGTCGTTTATGCCGTCATCGTCGGACGGAACGGCGCCCTCGAGCGTAACGTTCTCGTCCTCTCCCACCGTTTCTGACAGCGAGTGCATCGGGTACGCGGATTCAAGAGCGTCCGTCAGCTCCTCCTCCGATACGCCGCAGAGCACGGCAAGCTCCGAAATTTTCGGCTCGCAGCCGTGCAGCGCGACGTATTTTTCTTTTTGCTTCATCGCGTTCTGCGCCGTGCGCTTGACCGTGCGGCTCACCTTAATTATGCCGTCGTCGCGCAAAAACCGCCGTATCTCGCCGATTATAAGCGGAACGGCGTACGTGGAGAATACCGTGCCGAGGTCGGCGCGGTAGCTTTTTATAGCCTTAATCATTCCTATCGCGCCTATCTGTACGAGATCCTCGTATTCAATGCCTCTGTCCGCAAAGCGCGGGACTATACTGCGTATAAGCCCCATGTTCATGCCGACAAGCTCGTCCATCGCCGCCCTGTCGCCGCCCTGCGCCTTCAATATCAGCTCCGTATTTCTTGAGTAGTCGTTTTGTTTCTGTTCGCTCATTCATGGCCTCACCGTTTAAGGTATTTTTCCATAAACACCACGGTGCCCGCCCCGACCTTTGAGGTGACCTTCAACCTGTCGCAGAAGCTCTGCATAATGGCAAAGCCCATGCCGCTCCGCTCGCCGTCCTTGTCCGTCGTGTAAAGCGGCGTCATAGCGAGCGCGACGTCCGGTATGCCGCAGCCCTTGTCGGCGATCTTAACGGTCAGCTTCCCGTCGTCGTACAGCCGCGCGTTTATGTAAATATACCCCGCGCCGCCTCTGTAAGCGTGGACGACACAGTTTGTGACCGCCTCCGATACGGCGCAGCGTATATCCGCAAGCTCCGTCACCGTCGGATCGGCCTTTGCGGCAAACTGGCATATGCAGCCCCTGCACACCGCCTCGTTTTCCGCTATGGCGGGCAGGGTTATCTTTATTTCATTGTACGGCTTTTTTCTCAATTTTTTCACCTCCCTTGTCACCGGTCGATATGACGGACAAAAGTCCCGCCATATCGAGTATCTTTTTTATCCTCGCGTCCGCGCCGGACAGAATGAAATCCGTGCCGAGCGCGCGGCAAAGCGTGTACCTGCCCATTATAAGCCCGAGCCCGGAGCTGTCCATGAACGATACGCCCGAAACGTCGAGCACGAAGCGCGACGGCCGCGTTTTCGATATCTGTACGTCTATCTTTTCTCTGACAGACGCGGCAAGATAATGATCGAGCTCGCCGGAAAGCGCCGCCGTGAGTTCAGTACCCCTTTCCGTAAATTTAACTTTTTCCATTTTCCGATATTTCCTTTTTTGTATTTGTGTGATATAATGATACACGGCACACAGGCGATTTTTTGTCGCATAAAATCGGACAAAATAATTTAAAAAATGTGACGCAGAACGTGCAAACGGCAATTATATAAGTGAAAGGTACTTTTCACAGGGAGGCAAACGCTTGAATGACAAAGAAA
>CADBSB010000027.1 GCA_902797235.1 uncultured Ruminococcus sp.
AAAGCCGAATTTAGCTTGCGACAGCAAATTTAGCTATGCGAAGCATAATTTAGCTCGCCGTTAGGCGAATTTAGCTTCGGCGCGGTAAAGAAATATCATAATACTTCCTTATCACGCCGCGCCGAATACGACAGTCCCGATTTTATTACCTCACCTTTTTGTTTTTAACCAGCATTTATATTCGGTCTTACCGTCCCAGCTCGCGCCCGCCTTATAGTACGGTATGAGCTTCAAGCCGTCGACTGTGACGGCGGAATTTTCCATATTTACGCCGCCGTGCTCACCTATATTCGCGCGCACCGGTTTGTCGTAATCGGCGCAAACGCTTTTGTCCGCCGCCAAAACGAGCGGCCCGCAGGTGTATAAAACCATATCTTTCGCCTTTGGATTCACGCTTTTCGGGCACGGATGGCAGACGAGCGGCAGATCGAGCATAAGCGTTATCCTATCGTTCTTTTGCCACTTGCTTTTTATCACGGCGTAACCGTTTTCAAGTCTGTACGGGTGTGAAAGCATGAAATTTTTGCAGTAACCGGGTATCCTCAGACCTATTTCGTATTCGCCATCCTCAAGCACGGTCATGTTTATCCTGCCATCCTCGGGGTAGTCCGTTTCAAGCTTTAATTTTGAACAGGCGGAGGGGATATAAAGGTTTATGTTTACGCGCCCGCCCGCGGTGCAGTACGCCAGGTACGGCAATATCGCCATTCCCATAGGTCCGTTCGCCGTACAGCAGGACAGCGGTATGCCGTTTATATCGTAGCTGAAATTCACCTTTGTGCTTCTTGTGCCGTTGAATTTCGGGAAATAGTCGAAAAACGTGCCGTCCGGCTTCATCGCGCCGAGCAGGGCGTTGTACGCGCTCACCTCTATTTTATCTATAAGCGACGCGTCAGCAATCAGACGGTAATAATTGAGCATCAGCTTCATATACGTTACCGTCACGCACGTCTCCATACTGAGCTCTATATCGGGATTTGCCTGCTCGTACGCCGTATAATTCCACTGCTCGCCGGTGCCGGGGCCGAGGTTATACGGCTTGTCGGCGCCGCCGGAGCCGAGATACGTTATCTCCTGCAAATTTATTTTGTCAATGAAAATTTCAGCGCATTTCAGGTATTTTTCCTCGCCCGTCGCGCGGTAGTATTCGAGCAGACCCTCAAAACAGCTCATCATCTCGTAAGCCTTGGCTATGCTCTGCTTCAGGTCGCCGTTGTCGCCTATATCCTTCGGGTCGACGCCCGATAAAACCGCCTCAAACAGATTCTGCCGCGAGCACGCACCGGATCCCACGATATGCCGCGCAAGCTCAAACAGATCCTTGTTCCCCGTCAGGTTATACAGCCGCATTATCGGTTCAAGTATCGACGAGGATTCTATACCGCAGAACGCCCAGCCCGTTTTGGTGACCGGCGTTTTCGGTATCTCGCCTACCTGCTTTGCGGTGTAGAGCGCGAGCTTCATCATACAGTCGAGCACGTCCTGCCGCTCCGTTATTACATAATACTCCCAGAGCCCGAGCAGTACGTATTTCCGCTCCCACAGATCGGCTCCGCCCGAGCCGTTCGGCTGCTCCGATTTCGGCGCGGTGCTTATATCGCCATCATCTTCCTGCACGGACATGATATCGGATACGGCGTTATCTATAACGCGCTTTAATTCCGCGTTTTTTGTGTAACCGTATATAAGGCACGCCGCGCGCATGAGCTTGCCGAAAAACTCGCCCGCCGCGAATCTGTTCAGACGGTATCTGAAAAAGTCCACCGTTGCCCTCATATCTATCCGAAGAAACAGCCCCGGTATGAGCGCGTTTATCCGCTCGTCAATCACGCCGTAAAGCCGCGTATCTTTGCATAGCGCGGTTTTGTCTTTTATTTTTGAGTATTTATAAATATCCATTTATTTGATTTCCGCAAATGCGAGCGCCGCGGCGCCTAAAAGCCCCGCCCTGTTTCCGAGAGCCGCGACCTGTATCTTGACCTCCGGTCCCATGTCGCCCGCGTATATCTCTTTGTCGAGGCGCGCCTGAAGCTCATGCTCGAGCTTTTCGCCCTCTCCGCTGATACCGCCGCCTATGAGTATTTTTTCGGGTCTGAAAACGTTTGCGATATCGGTTATACCCGCGGCAAGATCGTCAAAGTATTCGTCTATGACCTGCGCGGCGTACTTGTCAGCTTCCCTGTAAATGAACGCCGTTCTGCCGTCCACCTCCGCGGCTTCCGCCATTTTGCTTTCGGGATGCGCCTCTATCGCGCGTTTTGTGTTTCTGACGAGCGCGGTCGCCGAGGCGTACGCCTCAAAACAGCCGCGGCGGCCGCACGTACACGGTTCCCCGCCCTTTTTGATTATAAAGTGGCCGAGCTCCGCGCCCGCAGAGCCGTTGCCCTCGTACAGCTTATGGTCGAGTATCAGACCGCCGCCGACGCCCGTTCCGAGCGTGAGCATAACGACGTTTCTGCATCCCTTTCCGGCGCCGAAAACGGCTTCGCCCAAAGCCGCCACGTTTGCGTCGTTTGCCGTCTTTACTTCAAGTCCGGTCATTTTTCGCGCGGCGTTGGCTATATTGAAATGCACCCAGCCGAGGTTGTTTGCGTAGACCACCTCGCCCTTTTCGCTGTCTATCATACCGGGCACGCCCATGCCTATGCCGCACACGTCGTCCTTTGTCAGCCCCGCTTTTTCAAGTAAGGACATACATAATGACGCTATGCGCTCCGCAACGACGTCCGCACCCTTGTCCGCGCAGGTGGGCACCTTGTCGGAGACTATTATATTGCCCGCGTCATCCGCTATGCCGCCCTTGATGAACGTTCCGCCTAAATCTATGCCGACGGCGTATTTGCGCACGGCGGAGACTATCGCGGTCATATCGCCCTCGGCCGCCGCCCCGGTGTCAGCGGGGATGAAGAACGAATCGCCCGTGTTTACCTTTTCCCCGTTCAGCTTTCCCTCGCCCTTTATGCAGGTAAAGCAGCGGAAGGAGCCTTTGTCGGGGCTGAATTTATGCCCGCCCTTTATTTGCAGCTCATACGCGGAAAAGTATTTGTTGCCGAATATAAGCGTGCCGTCGTTTGTTTTCACGGTCTGTCTTGATGCGCCGTACGCGCCCGTGTCCATTACGGAAAGCGCTTTTTCAACGTGGAGCTCCCTTTCGTTTCCGTCCTTGTCTTTTCTGCCGTAATCGTATAAGCGGTACGTTATATTGCTGTTCTGCTGTATCTCGCATATAAGACAGCCCGCGCCTATGGCGTGCACCGTGCCCGCGGGGATATAATACGCGTCGCCCGGCTTGACTTCAATTTTATTTAACAGCGACGGCAGCGTTTTGTTTTCAACCGCCGCGCGGACGTCGTCCTTTGTGACCTCCCTGTTAAAGCCGACGTAAAGACAGGCGCCGGGCTCAGCCTCAACGACGTACCACATTTCCGTTTTTCCGTAGCCGAGACCTGCGGATAAGGCGTATTCATCCGACGGATGGACCTGAACGGACAGATCGTTTTTTGCGTCGATAAACTTTATAAGCATCGGAAAGTCCTTGAATCTGCGGCAGTTTTCGCCTAAATCGTCCTTTGCCGCCGCCTCGGACAGCGTGCGGCCGTCCGACAGTCTGCAAGGTCCGTCCTTATGGTATGACAGCTCCCAGCTTTCCGCGCAGGGAACCGTGTTTTTATCCTTTCCGTACTTTTCGGACAGCTTTGCGCCGCCCCAGATGTAGTTTTTGCAAACCGGGTATAATTTTTCAGTTTTCATTTTTGTCACCGCCTTTATATCGTTTTTTTGTAAAAATTCATTAAACGCCGCCGTGTAGGTCTTACCGTCCTTTATGAAAGACAAACCGTGAGGCGCACCCTCAACAGGGACAAGCGTTATTTTTTCTTTATTCTGTTCGTATATTTTTTCACTCATTTCAAACGGAACGTAACTGTCCGTCGTACCGTGGATAATAAGTATCGGCACGGACGTGTTCTTGACAGCTTTGAGAGGAGAAGCCGAAAAGATATTGAAATGCGCAAACAACAGCGCCCCGAGGAAGATAAACGGGTATGTTATATATTTCAATTTCGTCTCCCTGTCAGCAACGAGCGACACGATGCCGAACGGCGTGCTGTACGGGCAGTCGGCTATCACGCCGCGAACGTTCTTCTCCGCGAGACCCAGATCCGTCGACATCAGCACCGTCGCCGCGCCCATTGAGATCCCTTCAAGGTAGATCGGCGCGCCCTTGAATCTGCTGTGTATATAGCCTATCCACGAGTATACGTCGTATCTTTCCTTAACGCCGAAGGTTATGTTTATACCCTCCGATTTACCGTGCGCGCGCTGATCTGTCAATAGCACGTTCGCGCCCGCCGCAAGCGCTAATTGAAGTCCGCCGCTGAAATCGCGTATGCCGTTGCCCTTGTAGCCGTTGAACTGGATGTGAAACGGCGCTTTTTCGTCTTTAATATAAAGCCGCCCGTAAAGCTTCTTTTTGTCGTACGAGTACGTATAGACCTCCTCAAACGGTATTTCAAGAGCCTTGTCTATAATATTTATCATCTCGTCGTGATACGGGTCGTAATCCTTGCCGGACAGTACCTTGTGCGTAACGTCGGCGTGTTTGCCGTTATAAAAAGCGACACGATAAACGATAAACGAGAATATAAGCGAAAGTACGGTCAAAGCCGAAAAAACTATGATAAAAGGCATACGTTCGTCCTCCTTATATTGTTATTTTAACACGAATTTATGTATTTTTCTTGTATGAAGTGAAACAACAATAATATTTTATAAGATAATAATTGACTTATCGTTGTAAATATGGTATAGTAAACGTGCGAATATGTGAAAGGACTTGTGATATGGCAAGAAAGAAAACGTTTTCGGCGGCTTTGCTCGCCGTTATGATAATAAGCATTTTGATCTGCGCGCTGAGTGTGAATACGCACGCGGCAAACCTGCCCGAAAAATATGAGACGGCGTCAAAAACGCCTGTGCTCGACCAGAAGAACAACCCGCTCTGCTGGGCGTATTCAGGCTCCGATCTTTTGAGCATAAACGCCGTAAAGAACGGATACGGCGAAAACGGCGCGTCCGTGTTCTCCGCGCCGATGCTCGCACGCGCGGAATTTGACGGAAACGAGCACCGTTATGCGAAAAACGTGTGGTACAAATGTTACGGCGGCGTTGATTACGCATTTATGGCGGCGACGACCGGAAAAGGTCTCGCGTCCGCTTCAAAATATCCGACGGTAACGGCGGCAAACAACGCCTCCGTGTCGGAATTATATCCGAATATGGCGTACGTCGACGCTCTGCGTATGATAGACACGACGGAGACAGACAGAAAGCAGCGCACGCAGACGGTCAAGGAATGGATATATAAATACGGCGCGGTGAGCACGGACCTTTTCGTAGGTGAGTACAACAAGGTAACGGGTATCGCGAAAATACAGCCGTACGACAACACGAAAGCCGCGCACGCGGTCCTGCTCGTCGGCTGGGACGATATGAAATACACGGACACGGGAACGGGCGCGTTCCTTATGAAAAACACCTGGGGCGAAGGCTGGGGCAACGGAGGCTACGCGTGGATCTCGTATAACAGCGAGTTCGGCAGGCATATGTACGCTGCAAACGTCACGGTCGACTCCGACGCGAGAATTATGACGCATACGGAGATATGCTATCTTTCGGGCAGCAACGCGAGCGCAAGCGGAGGCGAATACGGCGCGGTAAACGTGTTTGACGTTAAAGAAAAGCTGACGCTTAAATACGCGGGAGCGTTTACGGGCGAGCCCGATTCGGAAATAGAAGTCCGCGTATGGATAAACCTGTCCGACGTAAACGGAGTAAAAACAAAAACGCCCGACGCAAAGGCGAAAGCAAGCTGCACGCAAAGCGGATTTTACACGCTTACGCTCGATAAACAGCTCAACGTAAAAAAGGGCGACACGGTAACGGCGCTGTATCTTATAAAAGCGGACGGAAAATACCGCACGTATTCGGAATACTCCGATCCCGATTTTGAAATGGCGGTCACCTCGTCCAAGTCCGGACAAAGCTATACGCTGTCCGGCGGCGAACTGAAAACGCCCAAGGGAAACTACATAGGAACTGTGATCGGATTTGCCGAGCACACCGAGCCGCCGGTGACGACGCCGCCCGAGACGAAGCCCCCGGTGACAGATCCGCCCGAGACAAAGCCGCCCGTAACGGACCCGCCCGTAACTGACCCGCCAAAGACCGATCCGGCAGAAACGACGGACGAGGGCATAATAATCATGACGGATACGGAAGAACAGACGGAAGACACCGCCGTGATCGTTCCCGTCGTCACGGACGATGATACGACGGCGGAGACGGTAACGGTCGGATCGGAAACGGACGGAGCCGACGTCATCGGAGCGGCGAAAAAGGTCCTCAAAACCGTACTCATTATCGCCGCGGTCGTCGTAGTCCTTTTCATCATCCTTATCCTCGCGCTCATCGCCGCGTCAAAGAGAAAGAAAGTATAATAATATGAGGCTGTCACGTGAAACGACAGCCTCTTTTGATGCCCCCAAGGGGCAATTCACGCGCGCAAGCGCAATTCATTTTTCAAATACTCCAAAAGCCCTCTGCATCCGGTCTCAATATCATCCCACGCTTTGTCAAAATCGCCGGAATACCACGGGTCGTCTATGTCGCGCGCTTGTCCCGCAAATTCAAGCAGAAGATGATATTTGTTGTCCGTATCCTCGCCCAACATACGGCTCATGTTCCGCATATTCGCACGGTCCATACCGATTATCACGTCGTACCTGCCGTAATCGGCGGCGGTGATCCTCCGCGCGGTCTTTCCCGTGCAGTCTATGCCGTGCTCTTTTAATTTGCGGCGCGCGGGCGGATATACGGGAGAACCGAGCTCCTCCGTGCTCGTCGCGGCGGAAGATACGGATATTTTATCGGACAGTCCCGCTTTTTTCACAATATCTCTCATACAGAACTCCGCCATGGGACTGCGGCAGATGTTTCCGTGACAAACAAAAAGTATTTTAAACATAACTCTCCTTAAAAGAACGGCCAGTTTGACAAAAGCATACCGGGTATTACGACGATCAAGAAGAATATCCAGCTGATAAGCGTAAAGACTCCGATGAATTTAAGCCCTTTGCCCGGGTATTCGCGTATATAGATCCGGTAGTTGATGACCGAGGCGAGCGAGCCGATGAGCGAGCAGAGCCCCGCCGTGTCCGCGCCGTATATAAGCCCCGCGAAATTCTTTGAAAACGGATACAAAACGATAGTCGACGGCACGTTTGATATAAGCTGGCTCAGACCTATGCTCCACCAGTACTCTCTCCCCGCGACAGCTTCGCTTAAAAACGAGGCTATTTTTTCGTTTGACGCGACGGACGAGGAAAAGACGAAGAAGCATAAGAACGTGAGAAGTAAAACGTAGTCCACCTGCTTGAATATCCTTATATCCGTCACCGCGACGGCGAATATAACGGCGATAAGTATGATATACCAGTATTCCGTACGCGAAACGACAGTGAAGACTACGCCGGCGAACGCTATGATATACGCAACACGGCGCGGCGCGGTTTCCCTGTTTAACGGCTCGTTGTTATTTGCAAGCTCTATTTCTTCTTTTGGATTTTTTCTGTATAAGAACAGCACGAAGACCACGAGCAAAACGGCGGAGAGGGCGGACAGCGGCAGCATATGGAGCATGAAATGCGCGGCGCTGACGTCCGCCTGACCGAACAAAAAGATATTCTGCGGCGAGCCGAACGGCATGAGCATCGACCCGCGTATAGCCGCTATATTCTCCATAGTTATCACGGGCAGTATGTACTTTTCCTTGTTTCCGCGGCGGAATATCAGTATCGTTATCGGAACGAATATTATAAGCGAAACGTCGTTTGTAACGAACATGGACGTGAAAAACACGCCGAAAACGAGGAAAAGCGAAAGCGTGCTCATACGCTTCAATTTTGACGAAAGATCAACAATGGGTTTGAGCACGTTTTCTTTCTTGAACCCCTCAAGCACGCAGAGCATCATCAAAAGTATGCCGAGCGTCCGCCAGTCTATACCCTTTAAGAGCTCGACGCTCGGCGGCGTTATGAACAGCGACACGACGGCGGCGGCGAGTGAAACGACGAGCATAAGCTCCTTTTTCAAAAATCCTGCAACTTTTTTCATATATCTTCCTGAAATTTCATATCTTAGAGATTTTACCACACACATATTAAAATGTCAATAATATATTATGTAAATAAATAAAGACCCGGGCCGTTTTGCCGATAAAGGCACGGTCCGGATCGTTTATTTCTGCCGTTTTTTCTCTTTCGCCGCTATAGCTATTTTCTTATTCCCCGATATTTTCCGGGGCAAATTCATGAAGCTGATAGTCCTTATCCGCCTCTATTATTCCGATCATTTCTTTTGCGATTATCGGATCGAACTGAGTGCCGGAGTTCTTTTCTATCTCTTTCTTAACCGTGTCCTGAGCCATATAGCCTCTGTAGCTGCGGTTGCTCGTCATGGCGTCATAGCTGTCAGCGACAGATATTATCCGTATCTCAAGCGACGTTTCGGCGCCGGTCAGTTTATCGGGATAACCCGTGCCGTCAAACTTTTCGTGATGCCACTTTGCCGCCTCGGCAAGCTCGGGAAAGCTATTGATCTCCTTGAGTATTTCATACCCGCGGACCGTGTGGGTTTTTATAACGTCATATTCCTCGTCCGTCAGTTTTCCTTTTTTGTTTATTATGTTGTTCGGTATGCCTATTTTACCTATGTCGTGCAGAAGGCCCATCTTATATATTCTGTCGCAGTCCTTTTCGCTGAATCCGAGCCTTTGAGCGAGCATTTTTGAGTAAGACGCGACCCTTAAGGAATGGCCGTTAGTATATTTATCCTTTGCGTCTATCGTCAGCGCAAGGGAAACGAGCAGCTCGTTTGAAACGTTTGCTATCTCACGCTCGGCCTTCCGGATCTCTTTGATGTATTCGTCGACCTCGAAGGCAAGGTTTTTAAAATCGCGCGAAAGCGTGCCTATCTCGTTTTTGGACCGTATCCTGTCCACCTTTTCCGCAACGCTGTTGCAGTCGTTGTTTTCGGTAAAGTCCTTTACCGCGCTCTGCAGGGTCGATAACGGCTTCGTTATAATGCGGTTGACTATCAGCATCATCAGCAGATACATAACAAGCATACCCGCAAACATGGCAAGCGCTATAACGACCAGATAATTCATCAATTCCGTATAGAACGTGTTCCAGTTGTAGCCAATACATATAACGGCGCTCACGCTGCCGTCCTTTTCAAACGGCATGGCGCAGAGATAATACTTCTGATTGTTGAATTCACCGTCGTCGGATATTTCAAACTCGACCGTGTTATATTTGCCCGAAAGGAATTTTCTCGCCGCGGGATGAGCGTTCAGATCGTAATTCCATCTGTCGCCTATTTTATGCTTTTCTATCTCATCCCCGCTGTTTTCCTGAATGTAGACGAACCCGCGGTTCTCCTCGCCTATGCCGATGATGAACAGGCTTCCGTAATTAAAATCTTCAAGCTCCTGTTCAAAAATAAACTTTAATGAATTATACTGGGATTTCGCTACGGCGAGCTGTACTTTGTAATCGTGTGAATCAAGATAATCCGTTATTGTTTCTTCTGTTATGCCGTATATCGGAGTGTCGTATGCGATGTCCTCTTCTTCCTGCGTGATCTCAATCTGCATATCATCCGAATGTTTGTGCCAGAAATCAAGCATCCACACCATAAGATCGTTATCGCTGAAATAGACCTGCTTTATACGTTCCATATCGCGCTGCATCATATCGTTTTTCGCGGTGAGGTACGTATTCATACTGCTGTATCTTATTATGGAGATGCTTGATATCGTGAATATCAGATAAAATGCCGTGAGGATCAGACCGATCTGCCAGCGAAGTCGGATAATGCGTTTACCGTTTTCTTTGCTTTTTTTCATATACATCTCCGGCGTTTATTTTATCTCGGACGTCTGCCTGTTCCGAGTTCTTCGTAATAGCGCTCTTTTGCCGCGTACATCATTACATCGGATTCTTTTAGCATTTCCTCGACAGTCTTGCTCCCGTCCTCGGAGGTGCTGTAGCCTACGGCGCAGTGATATTTCGTCTCCGAAACGTTGCGCTCAATGCGCTTCACAAGCTCCTTTACCTCGGTCTGCGGCGTTTTGCGGCAGACGATAACAAATTCGTCGCCGCCTATCCTGTAGCCGAACTGTCTTCTCTTAAGCGCGCGGCGGAAGCAAAGCGCAAGCGTGACGAGAGCCTCGTCTCCGGCGGCGTGTCCCTGTGTGTCGTTCAAAACCTTCAGCCCGTTCATGTCGATCGACAAAAGCGCTGTTATATCCTCGGGATTTTTGCTTACGTCGGCGTTATAGGCGTGACGGTTCAGAAGTCCCGTGAGCGAATCCTTTTTCGTCTGCTGCAATACTTCAAAAACATAGTAGATGAACAGCGCAACGCCGATGTTTGAGCAGAAGACCTGTGAAAAATCGCTGCCGAACACAAACGGGAAAACGAGCTGCGAGCCGAGCGCGAAGCCGAGGAAGCCGATCGGAATTATCTCCATCAGCTTCTTGTTGCTCCGCTTCAGAAGCAGGAAGATCAAAAACGCACTGTAAAGTCCCGCGACTATGAAAGGAAGATAACCGAGCGGGCCGCGTGTAAAACCGCCGTCACTGTCTATTCTGAAAACTATGCCGGTAAATATGGATACGTAATCTATCACGGCAAGAACAATGGCGGGAATGAATATGTACCAGGGCTGTTTTTTGATAAGCGTATATATTATCTGCGCGATGATAAAGGGCGTAGAGCTGTAGCGTATCGCCATCAGAACGCCGCGCAGCGCGCCGTATTCCGCAAGATTCGGAAAGTTGAACTCAAAAAAGACTGAAACGGAAAGCAAAAAAACACCGGCGATCAGAATACTCATTCTTCTGATCAGCTTTTTATCAAGAAATACCGATATTTGAAGCGCTATTGCAAACGCCGATAAGACAAGCAAAAGCGGCCAGTTCTGCAATATGTAAGCCTTAAACATATTTCGTCCTTTCAGTTGACTGTTGATTCAAATTACACGACGGACAGTCGTGTTTATTCACCTTATTATGTTATAATAACATATAATTGTTACAAAATCAAGGCAACGGGGAAAATGAGAGTGCGGGAGTTGATGAAGATAGCGACTTTATTGCATAATTAAAAAGCCGCCCCCGTTCCCTTATCGGAAAACGGTGAGCGGCTTTATTATCTTCATTTCAGATCCGTTTGCTGAAATCGCTTTGAACAAAACAGTTTTTTTAATTTTTTTCTCCGATTTTTTTATTGAGCCGCTTCGACGGCGTTACCGAGTTCTATCCTCGCGGCAGCGAATACCGAGTCACTGTCCGTGTATTCAAGAATGTTCGTACTTACCTTATTAAGTATTTCATTCATTTTATCAACGCCGCACAGTTTCTCGCACATACAAAGCATATCGTAATCGTCAAGTCCGTCCCGTACCGCCTCAAAACGCAGCGTCGAGCACGGTCCCGTATACCCGAGTTCTTCCTTTCCGTAAGCCAAAAGCGAACCGTCGCGGTTGAAATCCCTGCTTTCCCACGGATCCTTGTTCCAGTATGTGCACGCCCAGTACAAAAAACCGGTTACGTTATACTGCTTTTGCTGCCAGAAAAGCACCCTGTTCTGCAAGCCCGTGTAATCTATCATCAGATTGCAGTATTTTTTTATCGCCGGGTAAATGCATACGTACCACCACAATTCGCCCTTTTCCTTCGTTACGTCAGCCATTCTTTCGCTCAGCCACGGGTACTTTTGCGCGGCTTCCTTTGTCGGGTATATGGAAACAATATTCTTGCCGTTGGCAACGCCGCCCTCCGTGAAGCCTGCGGCTACGGGACACCATATATCTATATAATCACGCATGAAGTCGATCCCGTCCGTAATCTCATCATATTCGATGCTGACGTAGAAGGGCGCTATCGTACGGATCTCGGGGAAGCTCTTTTTCGTCTTGCCGTAAACCTCCGCAAGCTTATCGAGCTCCGCTTTCTCGTCCGGCTCGTCGACCGAATAGAAATACGCTTTA
>CADBSB010000028.1 GCA_902797235.1 uncultured Ruminococcus sp.
GACAGTGTCTGCAAAATTCCGCAGAAAAGACCGATCAAACAGCCTGCCGCCGTAGCAACGACCGCGAGGAGCAGGGTGTTTCCTGCTCCTTTGAGGTATTGAGGCGCGGCGTCCTGCCACAGCTTTCCTATATCGGAAAACAGCTCCGTTATCTTTTGCCAGGACTGTTCGCCTATATTGTTTATCTGATCAATTGCTTCGTAACCCATAAATCAAATTCAGCTTATCAGTTTGATACGGGCTGTATCTTTATGGCGTCAGCCATAATCTTGTTGAAATCCTCGGCGGTCATGCCTTCAAGCGCCTTGTTTATCGCGTTGAACAGCTCCGTGTTGCCCTTCTGTACGGAGATACCGATGTTTATATCGCCCTCGTCAACGACGAAGCCGCCTTCCTTGCCCGTGAAATCAAGTATTTTCAGATCGGGGTACGCTATGACCGCCGCCTGAGCCGTCGGCATATCGGTGCAGACGAAATCGACCTCGCCGGTCTCAAGCGCCATAAGCATAGCCGGCGCGCTTTCCTTGCCCGCTAAAATTGTCGCGCCCGTTACCTGCGGCAGGCATGTTTCATACCATATAGTGCCGAGCTGGGACGTGCATTTTGCGCCCGCGAAGTCGGCGATCGACGTCGCGTTTGCGTACGCGCTGTCGGACTTGACGAGGCAGACTATCGTCGCGTACAGGTACGGACCGGCAAAATCGACCTGCTTCATTCTGTCCTCCGTCATTGACTGACCGGCGATGACGCAGTCGACCTGACCCGTCTGTACCGCGGGAATGAGAGCGTCCCAGTCGAGCGAGTAAATCTCAAGATCCCAACCGTTTTTCTCGCATATCTTCTTTGCTATCATTACGTCGTAGCCGTTTGCAAAGTCCGCTCTGCCGTGTATCGGTACGGAGCCGTTCGAATTATCTGTCTGCGCCCAGTTGTACGGCGCGTAAGCGCATTCCATAGCGACCTTCAAAACCTTTTTCTCGCCCGTTCCCGCGTTCGTGCAGGAAGCGAAAGCGAACAGGCACGCGCACATGACGGCCGCCAGGATCAATGATAAAACCTTTTTCATTTTTTTATCCTCTTTTCAAAAATTTATCTAATCAAAAGGACCGGCATAAAGCGCGGCCCTTAAAATTATCAGTATGTAATGTGATAAATTAAGATAGCGCTCCACTTAATAGTGACAGTCTGTTACGTATTTCATAAACAGCCCAACACGGTGACCTAAGGCAGATACACCGCATTTCGGCGGAAGACCCTTTGACCGTTCAGCGTTAGCCTTTTTGCTGACGGGTAATCATGCATTCCGCGCCTCTATCAGATTTTCTATATAATATCACAACGGATCTGATTTGTCAATACCGTTTTTGCAATTTTTTATAGTTAATTATTCATTTTTGCAAAAAAACACACGGTAAACATCATGAACAGCGGTATTTTATGAGTAAAAAAAACTCTTGACAATTTCAAATTTAGTATGTATAATAGATTTACTAAACTATAAAAGGTACCAAAATGCGAAAATACAGACTGCGGATAGGGCTTGACGTGGACGACATTCTGTACGAATGTAATTCCTACGCCCTGAAGCTCTTAAAAGAAGAATACGGCGACGATCCGGCGCTCGATATAAACAATATCAAAAACTGGGGCAGGCAAGGCGATATTTCCGACGGCAGGATAGCTTTGTTTTCCTCGCCCGATTTCGTCGCATCTCAGCCGCTTTATCCCGGCGCGCGCAAATTCGTAAAAGAACTGTGCAAAATTGCCGACGTGTTCTTCATAACCGCCGTTCCGCTCGACTGTATGACTATACGCGCAAAGCGTCTCGCCGAGGATTTCCCGGACGTGCCGGCGGGCAATATAATACTCGGCACGCGCAAGGACGTTGTGAACATAGATATACTGCTTGACGACGGAGTGCATAACATCTCATCGTCCCAGGCGTCATACCCCGTGCTCATGCGCCGCCCGTGGAATACAGACCTGTCGGGGCTTTTGTCCGTCAACAGCTACGACGATTTCATACATCTGGCGAAAATGATAGGTAATTCTTTCGTCGGAAAGACGCCCGATCTTAAAAACGGCGGCGTCATCTGCCTCGTCGGTCCGTCCGGCACGGGAAAAACAGAGATCGCCGCGGAGCTGACGAAGGACGCGCGGTTTGAAAAGCCGCTCACCACGACGACGAGACCGCGCCAGCCCGGCGAGCCCGCGGACGCATACCGCTTCGTTACAGCCGCGCAGTTTTTGAAGGAAAAGGAAGCGGGCGAATTCATTGAAACGACCGTCTACGGCAAGCACTTTTTCGGCACGTCCGAAAAGCATATTAAGCCGATAATCGACGGCGGCAGGATAGCCGTCATACCAATAGACATATGCGGCGCCGTGACGCTCAAAAATCTGTACGGAAGCCGCGTGATGCTCGTTTTCACGGAGCGGAACAGACGCGATATTTACTTAAATATCATGCACAGAAAATCGTCGGACGACGATAAGGTCAGCAGGATGCTCTCGCTTGATTTTGAATTCCGCAATATCGAGTTGTGCGATCTCGCGGTAAACTACGACGAGGGCGCGGAAGCTTGCGTTGAAAAAATAAAAAACGTACTGCAGAACCGCTAAACAAGGAGCGAAAAATGGCAAAAAGCATAAAAAAAAGAATACTTGAAGAGATAGAAAAACACGATACGATAATACTGTCCCGTCACATAAGACCGGACGGGGACGCCGTCGGCTCAACGCTCGGACTGGCAGAGATAATAAAGGAAACGTACCCCCAAAAGCGCGTGTTTCTCGATAACGAGGGCCGATCCGCCGAGGTCGCGTTTTTAGGCGACGAGGGCGAACGCCCTACCGATGAGGACTATAAAAACGCGCTCGTCATAGTGCTCGACTGCGGAGACGCCGACAGAATAGCGAACGAAAGATATAACAAGGGTGAAAAGCTGATAAAGATCGACCACCATCTCTGTGAGGAAGACTACGGCGACCTATCCTGGGTAGAGCCGGAGCGCTCGTCCGTCTGCGAGATGATAGCGGACTTTTACGTAACGTTTAAGGATAAGCTGAAAATAACGGTCCACGCGGCGGAATGCCTGTACGTCGGAATAGTGCTCGATTCCGGACGATTCCGTTTCCGCGGAACGACGGAGCAGACGATGAAGCTCGCCGGTATGCTGCTCGGTATGGGGATAGATTTAGAGAAAATATACGCGAATCTGATGACCGTGGATTTTGAATTCATAAAGTTCCGCGCGTACCTGACCTCAAAAATAAAGCTCACCGAAAACGGCGTCGCGTACCTTCACATCAGTAATAATATGCGCAAAAGACACGGTATGACGCAGGAGGACGCAAGCAATATAATAACGCTTTTAAGCAATATCAAGGGCAGTCTTATATGGCTTCTGTTTATAGAGAACGACGATAAAACCGTCCGTGTCAGACTGCGTTCGCGCTTCGTTGAGATAGAACCTCTCGCCTCCCGCTACCACGGCGGCGGCCACGCCTGCGCCAGCGGCGCCACGGTCTACTCAGAGGAAGAAGCCAAATCCCTCATCGCCGAAGCCGACGCCCTCTTATCCGACTTCAAAAAATCCCACCCCGGGCTCATATAACTTAAAAAAGGACCTCGCGGTCCTTTTTTTGGCGGTTTATCATTACGTACGGTCGACTGCCGCCCAGAGTACCTGTCTGTAATTCAGGCTCGTGCTGCGCAGGATGGTGACCTTTTCTCTCGGTGTTATTATTTTGAAACTGACGTTGTTTCCGTCGTACTCTATTTTTACTTTGCCGTACAGATATTTTGTAAGCGATTTGATAAAGTATATATCCTCGGCGGTGCGGCCGAGAACGAGATAAATCGCGTCCTCAACGTCGTTTAAATGCTCTATCGCCGATTTCAGCTTGCTTTTCGCTCTGAAATCAAAGCTTGTGGTAGTTTTATCATAAAACGTATCTATATGATACGTCACGCGGCAGTAACCGTTTGACGAAAGCAATTCACAGATGTTGAACGTGGTAATGATTATTGCGCACAGAATGTTGTTCATTATCATTATATCCTCGTCAACTATCACGTCGTAACGCTTTCTGTCCTCTCCGCCGTATTTGAAGCGGCAGTAATACGAAAGAGCGTCTTCCAGAAGCTTTTTAACGTAAACGTTTGACGGTTGCGGATAACGGCCGAGAGCTATGAGCATACGCATATTCGCCTCATATGATGAATACAGTTTGTCGTACGCTCTTTTCGCGCTTGACGTGACGAATTCTCCGCACGTTTCCATACATTTGGTCAAAACCGCGACCTTCATGCAAAGGAAAAGCTCGCTGTCGTCCTCCTCTTTTTTATCGGGTACAGCGATTGTCAGAACAAATTCCTTATGAAGACCCATAAGAGCGGGACAGAACGCACACATATACGGCTTGCCTTTAACTCTGATAAGAGCGGATGTCGGATAACGGCTCCTTTGCAAATCACGCCTTTCGATTATCTCTGCGTACTCGTCGAGCTTATGACCTTCCTTTATGCTCTTGAAAAGCTGTTTCGCGGCGTCGTTGAAAAGCGTAATAACAAAATCGGCGTCGGTCAGTATAACGGGATATCTGCCCGTCCTGCCGGCGTCGCTTATCACGTCTGCCAATTTCATAATCAGACCTCAAAATTCTTTCATAAATTATTTATAATGTTATCGATATTTAAACTATAACATATCATTTTTCATTTGTCCACACGATACGACAATAATTTACAATTTATTTAATTATGGATACCGGTTTTTGATTGTTAACGACTGTTTTCCGTGAAAAAACGCAAAAAAATGAAAAGCCCCGCAAAAACGCGAGGCTCTTGTACGTACCCTGACGGATTCGAACCGGCGACCTACTGCTTAGAAGGCAGTTGCTCTATCCTGCTGAGCTAAGGGTACATTTCATCAGAACGCGTCTATTATACACAATCGCACCCGGATTTTCAAGAGTATAATATAAATAATTTGTGTATATATATTTAACATATAAGTGATTACGTGACGAAAAATGTTGCAAAACAAAGATACCGGCCAAAATGAGAATCGATCCATTTCGGCCGGTTGTTTTCGGAACTTTATAGTATTGCAAGCTCTCCGTTTTTGACGTCGACGGTGAGGGTGTCGCCGGGGGCGGGGTCATCGCGGATTATCTTTTCCGCGGCGAGCGTTTCGACGTGCGACTGCAAGTAACGCTTCAGCGGTCTTGCACCGAACGCGGGGTCGTAGCCGCGGTCTATTACGAGCTCTTTTGCCGCGTCCGTCAACACGAGCTTGAGCTGCTTTTCTTCCAGTCTCTTTGAAATGCCCTTGAGCATGAGGTCGACTATGCTGTTCATATTCTCGCGCGTAAGCGGTTTATAGAATATAATCTCGTCAAGTCTGTTCAAAAATTCCGGTCTGAAGCTTCTGCGAAGCAGGGAATTGACGCCCGCTCTCGCCTCCTCGGAGATCTCGCCCTTGTCGTCTATTCCGTCGAGGATTATATCCGAGCCAAGGTTTGACGTTAAGATTATGATGGTGTTCTTCATATCGACCGTTCTGCCCTGGCTGTCCGTTATCCTTCCGTCGTCAAGCACCTGCAAGAGGACGTTGAAAACGTCGGGATGCGCTTTTTCTATCTCGTCGAACAGCACGACGGAGTACGGTTTTCTTCTCACCGCCTCGGTCAACTGTCCGCCCTCGTCGTATCCGACGTATCCGGGAGGCGCGCCTATCAGACGCGAGACGGAGTATTTTTCCATATACTCGCTCATATCGATACGTACCATGGCGCGCTCGTCGTCGAACAGCGCCTCGGCAAGCGCTTTTGCAAGCTCTGTCTTACCTACGCCGGTCGGTCCCAAGAATAAGAACGAGCCTATCGGTCTGTTCGGGTCGGAAATTCCCGCGCGGGAGCGCAGTATTGCCTGGCTTACCTTCTGCACCGCCTCGTCCTGGCCTATAACTCTCTTGTGCAGTATGTCGTCTAAGTGCAAAAGCTTCGATTTTTCGCTTTCCATGAGCTTTGACACCGGTATTCCCGTCCAGCGCGAGACGATCTTTGCGATCTCCTCTTCCGTGACCTTGTCACGCAGAAATGATTTTTCCTTGCCGTCAGCCGCCGCTTTTTCGGCGTTTTCAAGCTCGGATTTCAGTTTCGGCAATACCGAATATTTCAGTTCCGCGGCTTTTTCAAGGTCGTAGCTGTTCTGCGCCGCCTCTATCTGAGACTGCGTCTGCTCTATCCTCTCGCGCAGAGACTGCAATTTGCCTATGCTGTTCTTCTCGTTCTCCCAGCGCGCTTTCATCTCGTTGAACTGATCGCGCTCCCCGGCTATTTCGCTCTTTATCTCGTCAAGACGCGCCTTTGAAAGATTGTCCGTCTCCTTCGACAGCGCCGCGACCTCTATCTCGTGCTGCATTATCTTACGCGAGATCTCGTCCATTTCGGTCGGCATGGAGTTCATTTCGGTCTTTATAAGCGCGCACGCCTCGTCCACGAGGTCGATCGCCTTGTCGGGCAGGAATCTGTCCGAAATATATCTGTCGGACAGCACAGCCGCGGAAATAAGCGCACTGTCCTGGATCTTTACGCCGTGATATACCTCGTAGCGCTCTTTTAAGCCTCTTAAAATCGTTATCGTGTCGGCGACGCTCGGCTCGTCGACTAAAACGGTCTGGAAACGGCGCTCGAGCGCGGGGTCTTTTTCAATATATTTTCTGTACTCGTCAAGCGTCGTCGCGCCGATGCAGTGAAGCTCGCCGCGCGCGAGCATAGGTTTGAGCAGGTTGCCCGCGTCCATGGAGCCCTCGGTCTTGCCCGCGCCGACGACGGTGTGAAGCTCGTCTATGAACATTATAATCTTGCCGTCGGACTTCTTTATCTCGTTTAAAACGGCTTTCAGACGCTCCTCGAATTCGCCTCTGTACTTCGCGCCCGCGATGAGCGCGCCCATGTCGAGCGAGAATATCGTTCTGTCCTTCAGATTGTCCGGCACGTCGCCGCGGACTATACGCAAAGCAAGTCCCTCGGCTATAGCAGTTTTGCCGACGCCCGGCTCGCCTATAAGACAGGGGTTGTTCTTTGTGCGGCGGTTTAAAATTTCTATACAGCGCGTTATCTCTTCTTCTCTGCCTATAA
>CADBSB010000029.1 GCA_902797235.1 uncultured Ruminococcus sp.
AATTTAGCTTGCGACAGCAAATTTAGCTATGCGGAGCATAATTTAGCTCGCCGCTCGCGGCGAATTTAGCTGCGGTGTACTTCCTTACGAAGAACACCGCCACCGCCTGTTTTTTATACCGTTTCCCCAATATCGAACAACAACCTCGACAAAATGTATTTGTCTCTTATATCCGACGTATGCGAAAACGCGAGCGCCGCGCTCTCGTCGCTTTCGCCGATTTCCGCGGGCGTAATCGGATGACCTATCTTCTTGAACAGATCAGACAGCTTTTCAGCGGGTATCAGCTCCTCGTCGATTATCTGCAATATCTTATCCCAGTTATCAAGTATTATTTCAAGCCGCCCTGCGTGCTTATCCTTATCGTACTTGCCCTCTCTTTGCTCTGTCTTTATTATCTGCTCCGCCGAGTGGCCGAAATACTCGCGCACGCCGCGCTCCCACTTTGCATAGTCAAACGAATTTATATGTTCAAGAGCCTTGTTTTTATCGGGCTTTATTTTTTTCAGTTTTTCGTACTTTTCAAGCGACAAAACCGTGCCTACGCCGACCTGTATGCCGTGCAGCTCGCACTGTCTGTGCTCTTCAAGGCAGCGCATATCCCACAAATGCGAATAATAATGCTCCACTCCCGACGCGGGGCGCGACGAGCGCGCGTACGTCATAGCCATACCGACAAGGCAAAGCCCGTTTATTATCGCCTCGACCGCTTTTTTGTCGCCCCTCACCGCCGCCTCGGCGTTGCCGGCTGCGGCTTTCGCGTACGTGCGCATCATCTCCGCTATCTCCTCGCAGTAAGGCTCTCCGGTTATGAGATTGCTTATACGCCATTCGCATATAGATATATACTTCGCGCACATATCGCCTATACCGGACAAAAGCAGCTTTTTCGGCGCCTTTGATATAATATCCGTATCGCACAGAAGATAATCGGGGCATTTGCATTTGACGGACGATTTTACGCCGTTATAAATGACCGACGCGGAATCGGAAGTGTATCCGTCCATCGACGGGCACGTCGGAACGTAAATATACGGTATATGGCCGAGATTGGACATCAGCTTGCACAGATCGTTTACAACGCCGCCGCCAACGCCGACGATCGCCTCACAGCTTTTGTCGTACGTCATTACGAGGTTGCCGAGCGCCGCTTCCGTAGGCTCGGGACGCTCAAAGCCCTCCTCCGCTTTCAAAAGACAGACAACGCTTTTTATCCCGTTATCGGACAACAGCTTTACCGCAAGCTCCCCCGCCGCCTTATACGTGTTTTCATCCGCGGCGACAAAAACGGTCTTCGCGCCCGTTTCCGCGACAACGGACGGCAGCATGTATATCGCGCCGTCCGATACGTCTATATGTTTTATCGTCGATCTGTGCGTCATCCTGCAGGAGCATTCAAACGTCCGTCCGACAAGCCCCGCGGGGGTGTATTCACATATACGCATGGTTTTCTCCCGATCAGATACTCATTATAATATCGTAAAGCTCTCCCGCGTCCGCGGCGAGCGCTTCCGCTCCGGCTTCCGTCAGTGCTTCCCTGCTTCTGTATCCCCAGAGTACGGAAACAAATCTCGCATTCGCGTTTTTCGCCGCGTTGATATCCGTGGGCGAATCGCCCGTCATGACCGCGTCGGAGGGCTCGCAGCCGAGCATTTTACAAATTTCAAGAAATCCCGCCGGATCCGGCTTTCTCGGGCATATATCCGATTCACCGAGAACAGCGTCGAACATTCCGGGGAAGAAATACTCTATTATATGCTTCGTCGCCGCGTCTTATTTGTTTGAGAAAACGGCGGTTTTTACGCCGCTTTTTCGCAGCTTTGAAATAAGCTCCGCAATTCCGTCGTACGGCGTCGTATGATCTGTCAGATGCTTTGAATAATAGCTTTTGAAGTACGATACGGCTTCGTCAGCCAAATTGTCGCCCGTGTCGGTTTCGTACGAGCCGCTTATCGCGCGCTTTGCAAACATTTTTATGCCGTTTCCGATAAACGCGCGCGCCTGATCTATCGTTATTTCGGGTTTGTTCATCTGCCGCAGCGCGAAATTCATCGCGGCGGTAAGGTCCGGCACCGTGTCGAGCAGGGTGCCGTCAAGGTCAAAGACCGCGAGCTTGATCATCTTATATTCCCGTCTTTAAATTATCCGTTTCTTTTTCCATTTTGGCGACGGCTCCGTCAAGCTGTTCGTTCAGCTTCTTTTCAAGCTCATCCGCCATGCCGGAGAGCATCGTGCTCTTTTCGTCTACCGATACGACGGCGTCGGTAAGCGCGGCGCGGAGCTGATTGAGCTCGGCGCGCATTTTGGCGCGGTATTCCTCAGCAGAGGCCTTTACGCCGTTTTTCGCCTTTTCCGATATTTCCGCCATTTTCGCGGTGAACGCGAGACGCAGCTCCTCCGCGTCTGACGCGGCCTTTTCGTTTATTTTCGCCGCCTTTGCGTTCGCCTCGGCTATTATGCCGTCCGCGCTCCTGTTGGCGCTGATAAGTATATCTCCGACCTGGGAGGACATATCGTCGTATAATCCCGCTTTGCGCTCGTTTTCCGAGGTCTCGCTCGATACCTTCGATTCAAGCTCGTTTATCTTCGCTTCAAGCTCCCCGTTTTCCCGGCCGAGCTCGGACAGTCTGAGCTCAAGCCCGGCTGCTTTATCCTCTAACTCTTTTATCTTTTCTTCCTTTTCGGAAAGCGTTGATAATTCCGCCTCCGCCTTCTCTGCTCTTTCTTTGAGCGCGGCGATCTCCGCGTCCTTTTCGGCAAGCAGACCGTTCAGGCTCTGCGTTACTTTTCGGAACTCCGCATTCTGTTTATCGATGTACTCGGTGACGTCCGCCTTGTTGAATCCGCCCATGGACGTGCGGAACATAACGTTTTTATCTGCCATAGAAATGCACCTACCTTAAATATGAACAGTATTCTTTGTTTTTTTACAGTATATCATATATTGCGCGATTTTTCAAGGGCAAGTCGTAAATAAATTTAAAAAAAGAATATTTCAGTTTAATATTTTCAAGTTATAATATAATCACGATATTTTCTTGATAAGAAAGGTGGACCACGATGTCAAAAAAACCAAGACTGAAAATAACGGCGCTGCTCCTTACGCTCCTTATGCTGTTATCCTGTCTTTCTGTTGGTGCTTACGCCGTCACTGACCAGGATATGGCTCAGATAAGCGTAACGTCATCAAATAAAAACCCCAATATAGGCGAAACGATAACCGTAAAGGTAAGCATAGATAATTACAGGACGATGTCAAAGCGCATCGCGGCTATGCTCATATCCGTATCGTTTGACACATCGTGCTTCGATTACGTCGCGGACTCACAGCAATCGCTGTTAAAGGTAAATCTTGACGACGTTACGAGCGTGGCGTTCGACGGTATAGACAAGGTCACTTTCGCGTACACGTACGCAAACACGAAAAAGCAGACGCTTCCGACGACCGCGAACGAGATATTCAGCTTCAAGTTAAAGGTCAAGAACACGATAAAGGACAAAACGCCGGCTACCTTCACGGTAAACGATCTCGTCCTCTATAACGGCAAAAACGAAGCGAGCTATTCTCTGATCGAATGCAAGGAGCCGACGGTGGACACCGTAACGCTCTGGCCGTCAAGACCGGGAATACTTTTAAACGGCTCGGACACGAATAAAAAGACGTATACAGAAAACGTCGTCGTAACGTTCGACGTATCGAGCGGCAGCCTCGTATACGAGGGACGTCAGGCAATAGCGATCACAAGCCCTTACATATGCGATAAAAACGGAACGTACTCCGTCTCCGTCACCGTAAGCGGCCAGAAGACGACGCAGACGTTCACGATAGACAAGACTATCCATTCCCTCTCCGTCAAGCCCGGCACTTATAACGCGGAATATCCCGTCGGCATCAAGCCCGACTACTCCGCGTGGGTACTGCTCGTCACTTACACAGACGGCACGTACAGCGAGCTTCCGATGGACGACGGCGATATTGAAATATCCGGCTACAACGCAAACTCCATAGGCGAACAGAGACTTCTTATAAAATACAAGAACAAGACCACGTCCGTAAACGTAAAGGTAACCGCCAAAAACGTAACATCCTTTACTATCAAATCCCCCATATCCAAGGTCGAATATCTTAAAGGCGACGATATAGACGTGACGGGCGGCGTGCTCTCAATAGTCTATGACGACGGAACGAGCGAGGAGATACCGATAACGAAAAATATGCTCTCCGGCTACGACAGCACGTACGTCGGCGAGCAGACGGTGACCGTAACGTACGCCACCACCTCGCAGAACTTCCGCGTAACGTACTACCCGAGAGACGCGGTAGACGAGCTTATCTTAGCGATAGACGCGCTCGACCTCAAGACGATAAACGTTAATTCGAGATCCGAGATAGAATCGCTTATCAACAATTACAACAGCCTGACAAAATTGCAGAAGAACGCCGTGACAAATCTGAAAAAGCTTGAGGAAGCGCGCGACATCTGCAACGACATGATAAACAAGGACACCACGGCCGAGACCACCGTACCGGTAACGACGTCCGAGGTTACGACCGATTCGTCCTCCGGACCGAAGCAGAACAACCCGAACATAATCTGGTACGTCGTGGCAGGCATAATAATCCTCGCGGTGCTCGGCGGCGTAGGCTACTTCTTATTCATCTATTTCAAGCGCAAAAAGGAAATAGAGGAGGAAGACGAGTACTATGACGACGGCGACTTTGAGGACGATTCGAACGACGACGGCGATCTCTCCTACGGCGAGGACATAATAAATATCGACGAGGAAGCAGACGACGAGGACGAAGAGACCGAGGTCATCGGAGATGACGACGAAGAAAACGCTGATGAGGAGGAAAAAGAAGATGAATAAGACAAAGAAATTCAACCTCGCTCACATAATACTTACGATCATAGCTCTGGCGGCGGTGATCACAATGACCCTTACCGTGTTTGCCCCGATAATGCGCGTACGCGCCGAGGACGGTCAGCAGGAACAGGGAGAAGGTCAAGGCGAAGGCCCGGGCGAAAACCCGGGAGAAGGATCCGAAAGCACGGACGAGCCGGGTGATGATTCAAGCGACGATTCGAGCGACGATTCGAGCGACGATTCGAGCGATGATTCAAGCGATGATTCGAGCGATGATTCAAGCGACGATTCAAGCGACGATTCAAGCGACGATTCAAGCGATGATTCAAGCGATGATTCAAGCGATGATTCAAGCGAATCGACCCCTGTCGAGCCCGTGATTGTTGAAATCAAATTCGCCGAAGAGAAGCTCAGAATTAAGGTCGGCGATACCGTAAAGCTTGCGATAATCGCGATAACCGAGGAAGGTGAGGAGACAGAGGCTCCCGCGCTCAAATTCGAATACGAGGATCTTGAAACGATCGAGATAGACGAGGAAGGCAATCTCACCGCTAAAAAGGGCGGCAAGATAGTCGTGACCGCAAAGACGGAGGACGAAGCGCTTACCTGCTCCTGCACCGTCATAGTATCGAACAGCTCCGTAACGCTCAGAACGATAGAGAGCACGGGCGAAAGGATAGTGACCGGAATAAACCCCGGCGTCACGGCTGAACAGATAATAAGCGACCTTGCGTCGGCAGAGGAGATCTCCGAGGAGCTCATATCCATAAAGAGCCCGCTCGGCGTCGATATAAAGCCCGCCGACAGAATGGCGACCGGCATGACGATAACGATAGACGGCATAAGCTACATGGTTGTCATCTATGGCGACACGGACGGAAACGGCCTGATAAACAGCAAGGATACGAAAGCGATACTTGATTATCTGACCGGCGCGTCCCGCCTGCTCGACACCAACCGTGCGAATTTCTTAGCCGCTCAGTTCTTAAACGGCGACATAACGCTTGAAAACGCGCTGTACTTACAAAGATACATCTACGGTCTTGAAACGATAAAGCAGTAAACAAAAAACGTACCCGCCGGGTTTTGATCCCGGCGGGCATTTTTTATTATTTATTCCTCATCCTTTGAGTATTCGAGTATATCTCCGGGCTGGCAGTCGAGCGCCTCGCATATGGCTATAAGCGTTGAAAACCTTATCGCGTTTATACGCCCGTTTTTCAGCTTTGAAAGATTTACGTTTGCAACTCCCACTCTTGCGGAAAGCTCGTTCAGGCTCATTTTTCTGTCCGCCATCACCCTGTCAAGGCGCAGGATTATCTTTCCCATGACGTCACCTCAAAGCGTCTCGTCGGATTCTTTCTGAAGCGACGCGCCGTATTTGAAGATCATTATGAGTAAGATTATTACAAGCACCGCGAAGATGGTCGGGAAATCCGCGTTTCCGATGCTTATATCAAAGTTCCTTGCGGCAAGCAGACTTGTCGCCACGGATCTGAGCGTGGGATTGAGCACGGCGTAAGGTATTAAAGAGATCGCAAAGCCCGTCATCCCCTTCACCACACCGTCGCAAAACGGCGACTCGCATGTTTCAAGCTCCCTCATCAGCTTGCGGAGCATTACGAACACGTAGACAAGACTGCCGGCTATGACCGAGTAAACTATGAGCATAAAGCCCACGCGCCGCGTGGTGATATAGACGAACTGATCGCCCGTGTCGACGATTATGGAGTTTCCGTCACTCGACGCGCTTACGGCTGATTTGCCGTTTATATTTATATCTACGCTGCCGTCGTTTATCTGGGATACGAAATTCTGCATCTCAGAATCGGGGATCTGTTCAATGAGCTTGCCGTATACCGCGACGTTAGCCTTTGCGGTCATATCAACGGCGACGAGATTGTCGGGTATCACGGCGAGTACAACGCCCGTGGTAAGCAAGAATCCCGCGCCCACCGCGGTAAGTACCATCAGTATGGTCGCGATTATGCGGCAGATCTTTCCTATAACGTTTATTTTTCTCTTTGTTTTATCCATTTTTTTGTCCTCTCTTTCTTTTGTTGCCCCTATTATACACCTGAAATTAACGTTTGTCAAGAGGTTTTTAACATTTATCGTTAAATTTTTAATTTTTCTCTCCCCCGGAGAGATTTGCCTCCCTCCCCGAGGGAGGTGTCAGCGAAGCTGACGGAAGGAGTTGCAAGGTCGGCAGAATAACTCCCTCAGTCTGCTTGCGTGAACCCCCGCGCGACCATGTCACGCGGGGAACCCCTATCGCGACAGCTCCCCCGGAGGAGGAGCCGTTCAAAAACCCCCGGCGCACAAATGCCCGGCCGTCATAAGGATGTTTTTCACCGCAAGTCCATGTGGTGAGTAAGTGCGCACTTAACAAAAGCAGGCTGAAATCAATATCAGTCTGCTTTTCATATTCAGCTGGTTTTATGAAGACATTCGCTTCGCTCACTAATGAAGACGGGCTAACGCCCTAATGAAGACGTTCGCACCCCGGCGCTCACTAATGAAGTGAAGACGCCCGCGTTCCTTAATCAGCTCCGAAGGAGCGTCTTCATTAGCGAAGCGTCTTCATTTCTTCGTTAGCCCGCTTGCGGGCG
>CADBSB010000030.1 GCA_902797235.1 uncultured Ruminococcus sp.
AACCCGCCTGAGGAAAATCCTCCCGAGGAGAATCCCCCTGAGGAAAACCCGCCCGAAAACCCCGGTGAAAACAATGAAAATAACGGATGATCCGTCGCTTTTGCCGGCGAGGATCCTCTCCGGCGTCGGCGGCAGATACACCGTGGCGGCAGTGATCGACGGTAAAGTTGTAAATATCGGAAATTTAGCCGCAAAGGGCGCGTTCAAATATGAGAAGATAAAACTTTTGCCCGGCGATAAAGCGTTTTTGCGAAAGGACGAAAACGGATATTTCATAACCGGAATATCGGAGCGCAAAAACAGTCTTATACGCCCCGCGGTCTCAAACCTCGATTATCTTTATATCGTAACGTCGTGCAGATCGCCCGCGCCGGTGGACGGCTTTGCTGATAAAATAACGGTCTTGTGTGAGAAAAACGACATCATACCCGTTATTGTTGTGACCAAATCGGAGCTCGATCCCGACACAGCCGAAAGAATACGGGATATTTATTCGTCATGCGGATATAAGACCTTTATCACATCGTCCGTTAAAAATACGGGGATAACAAAATTAAGGGAATATATAGATAATAACAAAAATACGCTCAGCGCGTTCTGCGGCGCCTCCGGCGTCGGCAAGTCAACTCTCATCAACACGCTTTTTCCGGATCTCGATCTTACGTGCGGCGTAGGCGGGATAAGCGAGAGGATAGAGCGCGGAAAGAATACGACGAGGACCGTGACGCTGTACGAGATAAACGGGGATACGTATCTTGCCGATACGCCCGGCTTCAGCCTGCTTGATTTTGAAAGATTTGATTTCTGCAATAAAGACGAGCTGCCGTACCTTTTCCCGGAATTTGAGCCGTACCTCTGCAAATGCAAATACACAAAGTGCTCACATACGAAAGAGGACGGGTGTCTCATAAGATCGGCGGTTGAGGACGGTAAGATAAAAAAATCAAGATACGATTCGTACCTTGCGCTTTATAACGATATAAAAGACAAAAAGGAATGGAATACGCAAAAAAGCACCGTGTAGGTGCTTTTTTATAGTATCGATCTTATCGCCTCGTACGGGTCCTTGTAAACGGGTTTCAGCTTTGCAAGCCTGTCGTACGCCATGTGACCGCAGCTGACGAGGACGCATTCCGCGCCGATCAGATCGGCTACCTGCGCGTCGTGCTCCGTGTCGCCTATCAGTACGGCGTGCTCAGGCTTTACCTTGTTGTTCCATTCTGCCGCTATTTCCGATTTGCCGTGTGCTTTTATATTGTCGTTTCCGATTATACCGTCAAAATAACCGTCGACGCCGAGCTCTTTCAACTGTCCCTTCGCCATTTCCGTGTCGGACGCGGTAAGTATCAGCTGCGGTATTTTAAGTCCCGCAGCATACGACAGGGCTTTTTCAATATTCGGGCAAAGCTTTAACGGAGTACTCAGCCGATTATACAACTCCACCCATTCGACAGCCAGTATATCAAAGCTTGTCTTGTCAAAATCAAAACCCACTCTTTTATAGTATTCGCTTACCGGAAAGCCGAAAACCTTCTGATATTCGTCCCTGTCCGGTATCGGGTCAAGTCCGTGCCGGATAAGCAGGGCGTTTATGCTTTTTATACACGGCTCCACGTCGTCAAGCACCGTACCGTTGAAATCCCATAATATGTGAGACGGTATCATATTATCCCAATCCCCTCAAGCATTATTTTTGATCCTATAAGTATAAGCACGCAGCCTCCGGCAACAGACGCGGGCTTGCCGAATTTGTTGCCGAACAAAGAGCCCAAAAACACGCCGCCGAAGCAGACGGCAAACGTGATGACGCCGATGACCGCAGCGGATATGAATATGTTTATACCGTCCGTTATCGCAAACGTAAAGCCGACCGCTAAAGCGTCTATGCTCGTTGCGACGGATAAGACGAGGAGCTCTTTTATATTCAGCTTGTCGGACAGCTTTTCGTCGCCGCCCTTTACCGCGTCGATTATCATTTTAACGCCTAATACGGCAAGTATGCCGAACGCTATAAAGTGCGCGAATTTTTCTATGTACTGAACAAGTCCTTTGCCTAAATAGTAACCGATGACAGGCATAACGGCCTGGAAGATACCGAAAAACAGGCCTATTACCGCCGCGTTTTTAGCCAAATGTGTCTTTAACGCCAGACCCTTGCAAAGCGAGACGGAAAACGCGTCCATCGCAAGGCTGAGCGATAACAGAATAAGACTTAATATCTGCATCATATCTCCTAAAATTGACCGTGATCAATATAATGGTATAAATATATCATAAAAATATGACAATGTCAAGAGAAAAAATAAATGAAGTATTATAATAAAATTAAGCAAAAAAAGAGTAATTTCGGAAAATATAAAGTATATTATAGATGAAAGTGCGAAAAATCGGTAAAATCGGATGAAAGGCGGTGAGACGGTGGCTTTTTCGGCGGAATTTCTTGATGAACTGAAAAAGAGGAACGGCATAGTGGACGTTATCAATTCGTACGTTCCGTTACAACGCGCCGGGACGTTATACAAAGCCTGTTGTCCGTTCCATAATGAAAAAACACCGTCTTTCATAGTTTACGAAAGAACGGAATCGTTCTACTGCTTCGGCTGCGGCGCGGGCGGCGACGTTGTGAGCTTTGTGATGAAGGCGGACAACCTCGATTACGCGTCCGCGATAGAAACGCTTGCAAAGCGCGCGGGTCTATCCGTTCCGTACGACAACGAATATAAAAGAGAATTGGCGGACAAGCGTAAGCGCACGCTTGAAGCGAACAGGGAAGCGGCAAAATTCTTCCATTCGCAGCTCGTCTCCGGCAAATATCAAACAGCGACCGATTATATAGCCGGCAGAGGCTTGCAGAGAGCCGTAAACCATTTCGGTCTCGGTTACTGCCCGCCCGGAAAAAAGCTGTTTTCATATATGACGGATATGGGCTTTAAGCCGAAGGAGCTTCAGGACGCGTTTCTGTGCAACCGATATAACTACGATATATTTGAAAACCGCATTATATTCCCTGTGATAGACGCGTCCGGCAACGTTATAGCGTTCAGCGCGAGATCGATGGAGAAAAAGCCCGCGGACGGCAGAAAATATATAAACACAAACGATACCGCTGCGTTCAATAAGCGCAAAAATCTCTACGCCCTGAATTTTGCAAAGAATTCAAAGGAAGATTATTTCATACTGTGCGAGGGTCAGATAGACGTGATATCGCTGCACATGGCGGGATTTACGAACGCGATCGCCTCTCTCGGAACGGCGTTCTCGGACGAGCAGGCGGCGCTGATGCGCAGGTACAAAAGCAAGGTCGTGATCTGTTTTGACGGCGACGCGCCGGGACGTGAGAAGACGAACACGGTGATCAAAATAATATCCTCAGCGGATATGGAAACAAAGGTCATATCCCTGCCGGAAAACTGCGACCCGGATGAATTCATAAAAAAGTACGGCAAGGAAAGATTTGCGCTGCTGCTGCAGAACAGCATAGGTCAGGTAGATTACAGATGCGGCGAGGCGCTGTCCTCGTTCGATCTTAAACAGGCTGATCAGAAGGTGCTTGCGAGCAACAAGGTGTCGGACATCATAGCCGCGCTGTATTCGCCCGTTGAGCGAGAGGTATATACTGTAAAATACGCCAAAAAGCTCGATATAACGGAGGACAGCTTTAAGACCGTCGTCGAGCAGAAGCATAAAAAGCTTATCTCAAAAGAAAAAAAGGAATACGAAAGAGTTATCATAAATAATTCGATGGGCTTGCGCGATCCTGTCAATAAGGATAAGATAAGGATACCGCGCGCCGCGAACGCTGAGGAGGCTATACTCGGGATCGCGCAGATAAGTCCGGATTTCCTTATTAAAGCCGAGAGCGAAAACGTGCTTACGGAAGCGGATTTCAAAACGGAATTCAACCGCCGTGTTTATAAAGCGATATTCGACTGCGTCAAGAACAACGGAAAATACGATCTGTCTTTGATATCCGAAGCGTTTACACCCGACGAAACGGGCAGGATAACGCGTATGTTCATAAACCGGAACGAGCTGACGGACAACAGCTACGAGGTGTTTTGCGAATATTGCAAGGCTTTAAAGGAAGAAGACGGGAAGATCAGATCTGACGCCGTGACGTTTGACGATCTGAACGAGCTTATAAATAAGAAGAAATAAATCGAAAGGAATATAAATATGGAAAACGAAAAGAAAAACGCCATTAAATCGCTGATAGAGCAGGGAAAAGCAAAAGGTACTCTGTCCAACAACGAGATAATGGAAACTCTTGACGAGCTCGATATGAGCCTTGAGCAGATCGAAAAGTTTTACGAAAAGCTTCAGGCCGAGGGTATCGAGGTCGTGGGATTTCTTGACGACACCGCCGATATCGAGGGCCTTGAGCGCGAGATAGAAAAGTACGAATCCGCCGAGGAGATGGAAAAAATGCTCTCTCAGGAGGGCCTTAACATCGACGACCCGGTAAGATCGTATCTGCGCGACATAGGCAGATATAATCTGCTCGACCAGGAGCGCGAGCTTGAGCTTGCGGAGCGCATGGCGTACGGCGACAGAAACGCGAAAAAGGAGCTTGTCAACGCAAACCTCCGTCTTGTCGTCAGCATAGCGAAAAGGTACGTATCGCGCGGTATGTTCTTCCTCGATCTTATCCAGGAGGGCAACCTCGGTTTGATGAAAGCGGTCGATAAATTCGATTATACAAAGGGTTATAAGTTCTCCACTTACGCGACGTGGTGGATAAGACAGGCGATAACACGCGCCATCGCGGACCAGGCGAGAACGATAAGGATACCCGTCCACATGGTCGAGACAATACACAAGGTATCAAAGATACAGCGCCAGCTGATGCAGGATAACGGCAGAGAGCCGACCGCGGAGGAAATAGCCGCCGAGCTCAATATGAGCGTTGAAAAGGTGCGCGACATAATGAAGATAGCGCAGGATCCCGTATCGCTCGAAACGCCGATAGGCGAGGAGGAGGATACGCATTTAGGCGACTTCATACCGGATAACGACAGCCCCGCGCCTGCAGACGCCGCGTCTCAGACGCTTTTACGCGAGCAGCTGAACGACGTGCTGAATACACTTACCCCGCGTGAAGCGCAGGTCCTCCGCCTCCGCTTCGGTCTTGACGACGGTCAGACGCGTACTCTTGAGGAGGTCGGAAAGCAGTTCAACATAACACGCGAGCGTATAAGACAGATAGAAGCGAAAGCCCTGCGCAAGATCCGCCATCCGAGCCGCTCGAAACGCCTTAAAGATTTTCTTGAATAATTGACCGTATATTTTTTACAGTTATCCGAAATAGACAATTTTTGATAGCGGTTTTTGTAAAGATGTGAGAAATTATTGTGCACGTCGACAATGTTTTCGGCTTGCCGTAGTATAATATATACAATAATTTTTAAAAGTTGTTTATAATTAGTTTGCGCATTATTATAATTTAATATTTTATGTCTTGACATTACGCGCAAAATATAGTAAAATACTGAATATGAATATGATTTTGCTCGGACAGAGTACGTCATTTTAGGAGGATTTGTAGCCAAATGAAAAAAAGAATTGCTGTGCTTTTACTTCTGGTCGCAATGGTGTGCGGCGTTGTACTTACAAGCTGCAACAACAGCACCGAACTGATAGTGGATGAAGATCAGAGACGCGCACTGACAATTACACTTTATTGCATCACGGATGAGGAAACTACTCCGGAGGCGATAAAGAAAGTTGAAGACGCGATAAACCAGATAACGAAAAGACGTTTAACCACGCAGATCGTTCTCCGTTTCTTTACGGAGGATAAATACGACGAGGTCATAGACAACCTCGTATCGGATATAGCGCTTGAAGAAAAGAAGAAGGCTGACGACGAATCGTTATCCGCCGCCGCCGCGAAGGAATCGAGAAGACGCGCCGCCATCGACAAGCTGATCTCGCTTGACAAGGCGGAGGTAACGACGAGAAAGCTCATCGTATGGTCTACCGAAACGAACGAGGAAGACAATACGGAAGAGGAAGAGACCTTCGAGACGGAGAAGAATATATTCAACGAGGACGTTGAAAAATATCCCGACGCGACGGACACTCAGCTTGACATATTCCTTATCTGCGGAACAAAGAATCTTAACAAGTACGTTACGGAAGAGCCGTACGCCACGGACGACGAGTCGTTCCTCGTTGCCATGGACGAAATGCTCACCTTGAACGCCAAATCCATAAAGCAGTACGTGTCCGATACGGTGCTTCTCGCCGGCAGGATCGCAAACTCTCAGTATGCGATACCGACGAACAAGCGTATAGCGGGCGATTCCACGTACCTCATACTCGACAGATCGCTCATGAAAAAATACGGCTACACCGAGGATGATATAAGAACGCTTACAAGCGCGAAGTTCGGATCATTTTTGGAGGACGTCAAGGAAAACGAACCGGATTACGTTCCGATGAAGAACGCTCCTTCCGCTCCCGGCATCGTATCCATATTCGACAGCGAATCCATATTCGGCGCGTACGTCGCCAATACCGCGGTAACAGGATTCAAGGCCATACCGAAGAACCTGCTTTCCGCGTACCAGTTTACCGACCATATAATATATATGGAACAGTATAAGCGCAACGGCTACATATACGAATCGGACGATCCGAACGCCAAATACGCCGCTCAAGTCATCACAGCCTCCGATGACGAAATAGCACAATACGATGAAAAGAATTACGTTGTCAAGGTGCTCGGCAAGGGCATGGCGACGACGGATACGATAGGCCAGTATATGTTCGGTATCAGTAAGTATACGAGAGACCCGAACAGATGTATGGAAATAATCAACTTAATAACTACAAACTCCGAATTACGCAATCTGCTCCAGTACGGTATAGAAGGCTCCAACTATAAGATAAACACCGAGACCGGCAAGCTTGAACGTCTCAACCGCGATTATATGATGAATATATTCGCAACGGGCAACACGTTCATCGCGTACCCCGAGGAGGATATGGAGCTTGACGTCTGGGAGAAAGACAAGGTCGCCAACAGATCCGCGATCGTCTCGCCGTATCTCGGCTTCCTGTTCGAAAAGGACAGCAACTCCGAGCTTATAGCAAAGATGAAGGAGCTTTCGAACTCCGTTCTTGAACAGGTAAAGAACTTCAACGTTGAACAGCAGAGACTTGACAGGATCGAGGAGCTGACGAAGACGCTTGAATCCTATAAGGAAGAGGCCGATAAATATAAGGAATCGCTTGAAGCCGTAAGAGAAAAGGCGGAAGCGTACCTTGCCGAGATAGACGCGGCGAAGGAAGCTCTCGTTCCTTACACGAAAGCGCTTGACGCGGCAAAGGCTGCGATAAAGCCGTATGATACAAAGATAACCGAGCTCAAAGATAAGGTATCTTCGCTCAAAAAGCAGATAACAGCCGAGCAGAAGGTAAAACCGACCGACGAAAATCCGAACCTCAAACCCGACGAGGAGAAGATAGCCGGCTGGAACAAGGAGATCGAAGAAGCCGAGCTTGAAATAAGAGCGCAGAGAGGCTATTCATACGAGCTGAGAAAAGAGCTTGCGAAGGCACAGGCGGAATACGACGAGCACAACCAGATCGTAAAAGACGCTGAGGCCGCGTATGACGCCGAAAAGATCGCGGGCGTCGATTCCTCCGGCAAAGAGGTCGAATACCCGTTAAAGACGGCGTACAGCGCAAGACTTAACAACTACAAGACGTACCAGGCAAGCGTCGACGATACGCAGAAAGCGCTTGACGCGCTCGTAGCGCCGGAACAGTCTGCGATCGACGCGGAATACGCTGAGCTCACGGCGTTCGTTGAGGAAGCGACCGCGGAATACGACAGAATGTCGGGCGAATACAAGTCTCTCGATACGTCGGCGACCGCTGACAGAGAAGCGATAAAGAAAGCCGAGCAGGAGCTTAAAGACGCCAAGGCGGCGCTTGAAGAAGCGGCTGAAAAATACGAGGAATATCTTAAAGCTAACGCCGTTGCCCTGTCTTACGTGGAAGACAAGGAGAACGAAATAGCATCGACCAAGGACGAGGCCAAGCTTGAACAGCTCAATCAGGAGCTTGCGGAATTGAAGGCAACCTACGACAAGACCGTTGCGGACAATAAGTCAAAGCTCAGCGAATATGACGCTGCCGCCGCAAAGGTCGAGGAAAAGACCGCCGCGCTTGAAGCCGCACAGAACGCCGAGATATTCACAAAGATCACCGATCTTTCAAACGAAATGACGGCGCTCAACGGCAAGCTCAAAAACGCTATATCCAGACTTGACAAATTCAAGGCTAAATCGTCCGAATATTACGACGAGATAGCGACGAACCTCTACAACGATTTCTTCAAGAACACGGTTGCGGATCTTGAAAAGAACAACGTTGATTATCAGAAATTCATGAACGTCGGCGAGGATTATGCAGACGATGAAAACGGCATAGTCGCGATCTACAACGAATGGTATTCATCAACTTACGGATCATAAAAACAATAATAAAATGCTCTATGTGCAAACATAGGGCATTTTTACTGAAAAAACGAAAAAATATCGATAAATTTGAGAAAAAAACAACAAAAAAATCAATGTTATTATTGACAAATTAAATTTATTATAGTATAATGTATTCAGAAAATAAATTCAGGAGGAAAAATCATGAATAAAACACAATTTATCGCTGCCGTCAATAAAAAAGCGGGAGCAAAGGGTGCGGACTTATACGTGAACGCAGCCATCGCAGTCATTGAGGAATCCTTAAAGAAAGGCGAGAAAGTACAGATCACCGGTTTCGGTACGTTTGAATCCCGCAAGCGCAAAGCAAGAGCAGGCAAGAACCCGCGCACGGGCGAAGCCATAAAGATCAAAGCGTCCAAGTCCCCGGCTTTCAAACCCGGACAGGCTCTCAAAAACGCTGTCAACAAGAAATAATCAAAAGTTTTTATAAAACCGCGCAAAAAAAGCGCGGTTTTTTTTTCTTCACCTCTTGACAAAACGTGATTATTGTGGTATCATATGAACAAATAATCATATGATAATACGAAAGGCGATATGATGAAGCACGATCACACAAAACTGTTGCATGACGTAGACAGTCAGATGCCGGACGATGAAACGCTTGCGGAGTTATCCGAACTGTTTTCCGTGTTCGGCGATACGACGAGAATAAAAATACTCTGGGCGCTTTTTGAATCGGAAATGTGCGTCTGCGCGATAGCGGAGCTGTTGAAGATGACGCAGTCCGCGATATCACACCAGTTAAAGCTATTACGCCACGCAAAGCTCGTAAACAGCCGCCGCGAGGGGAAGACGATATATTATTTTCTCGCGGACGACCACGTTAGAAGCATAATAAATCAGGGAATGGAGCATATTTCGGAATAAGAAGGCAATATCATGGCACACGAACATAATCATGAACATAATCACGAACATAATCACGGACATAATCACGGGCACGAGCACGGACACGAGCATGAGGAAGAAAACAGAAAGCCGGAGATAATCAAACTGATAATATCGGGCGTACTGTTTATTACAGCCTTGCTTTGCGAGCACGTTTTCAAGGTACACTTTTTAATATATTTATTCATCTATATCGCTGCGTACGCCGTGGTCGGCTACACGGTCGTTATAGAGGCTGTAAAAGGCATAATACATAAGGAGCCGTTTGACGAGTGCCTGCTAATGACCGTCGCATCCGTCGGCGCGTTCATTATCGGGTCGTATGGCGAGGCTGCTGCCGTTATGATCCTTTACAGCTTAGGTGAATTTTTACAGGATCTCGCGGTAGATAAAAGCCGCGATTCGATAACGGAACTTATAGATATTGTTCCGAAGCAGGCGGACGTTTTGCGCGGCGGGCAGATCGTTTCGATCCCGGCGAAGGACGTCGCCGTCGGCGACACGGTCATAGTAAAGCCCGGTATAAACGTGCCGGTGGACGGAGAGATCATATCCGGCTCCGCGTCGTTTGACACGTCCGCGTTAACAGGCGAATCTTATCCGCGCGATCTCGGCAAAGGCGATACCGTGCTTTCCGGCTATCTCAACATAAACGGCGAAATACAGATCAAAGCGACCGCGGAATACGACAATTCCGCCGCCGCGAGAATAAAGGAGCTGATCGAGGGCGCGGAGGCGAAAAAGGCGAAGACGGAGAACTTCATCACAAAGTTTTCAAAGGTCTACACGCCCGCCGTCGTTATCCTTGCGCTTATAATAGCCGTGATCCCGCCGCTGTTCAACGGAGAATGGGTAAGCTGGATACACAGGGCACTTACGTTTCTCGTCGTTTCCTGCCCGTGCGCACTCGTTATCTCGGTACCGCTCACGTTCTTCGCCGGTATCGGCGCATCGTCGAGGAAGGGCATACTCATAAAAGGTGCGGAGCATCTTGAAACGCTGTCAAAAGCGGATATATTCGCGTTTGACAAAACGGGAACGCTCACAAAGGGCGAATTCACAGTGTCGGCTATACGCGCGGAGGGCGACGAAAAGGAGTTTATTAACACGCTGTGCAGCGTTGAGGCGCACTCCGATCATCCGATAGCAAAGGCTGTTTCCGCGCTTGAATATGAAAAAGCGGATGTTACGGAAGTTAAGGAGATCCCCGGCGAGGGAATCGTTTGCAAAGTAAACGGAAAAGAATGCGCCGTCGGCAATATAAAGCTTATGAAGAAGTATGATATTGAGCCGGAAAAGAGCGGTCTTACGTCGGTTTACGTCGTCAAAGACGGCAGGTATTTAGGCCGCGCGGAATTCGTTGACAAAGCGAAGGAAAACGCAAAGGACGCGATAAGATCGCTTTACGGTCTCGGCGTCAAAAAGACCGTCATACTGTCCGGCGACGCGGAAGACGCGGCGAAAAGAATAGCGGACGAGGTGGGAATTGAGGCAGTATATCATTCGCTTCTGCCGTCCGATAAGGTGTCTATGGTCGAAAATCTTTTGTCCGAGGGCAAGGTCGGCTACGTCGGCGACGGTATAAACGACGCGGCGGTATTGGCACGCGCGGACGTCGGTATCTCAATGGGTCTGGGCTCCGACGCGGCGATAGAAGCCTCCGACGTGGTCCTGACGGACGACAATATGGAAAAGCTGCCGCTTGCCAAAAGGATAGCGAAAAAGACGCTCAGGATAGCGTGGGAGAACATAATATTCGCGATAGCCGTTAAACTTATTGTAATGATACTCAGCGTTTCTGGCGTCGGTGATATAATGTGGCTCGCGGTATTCGCAGACACGGGCGTGGCGCTTCTGTGCGCCGCAAACGCGATGAGGGCGATGATATGCAGATAAGACCGCACCACATTCTCTGTATCGGCAATTACGTCGGAAAAGGCTACAGCGAAGAATTTACGGCGAATATGGACGGTATATGTGAAAGACTAAAAAACGGAGAGCCGTTCATCCTGACGAAAGGTAAGGACGACGTTTGCGCTGCCTGCCCGTTTTTGAAGGACGGCGTCTGCAAGACGGTGGAAAAAACGGACAGATACGACGAATCCGTATGCACCGCGCTCGGCCTGAAATACGGTGAAAAATACGTTTATGACGAGCTTGAACGGAAAGCGGAGGAGCGGATATACGGCAGCCGCGGCTTGTCTTTTATCTGCGGCGACTGCGAATGGCACGATTTATGTGATAACGTGCGTAAAAATAAATAAGATTTTTTAAAAAAGGTCTTGACTTTTTTGATTTTATTTGATATAATATGCGCGTTGCATAAATCGCTGCTATAGCTCAGATGGTAGAGCGCATCCTTGGTAAGGATGAGGTCATCAGTTCGATTCTGATTAGCAGCTT
>CADBSB010000031.1 GCA_902797235.1 uncultured Ruminococcus sp.
CAACAACTGGTCGATCGCCACGGACGAGGGACAGAACCTGTTGTCTCCGGGCGAGACGCCGTATGAAAACGCTCAGTTCCTACTGTTCTTATGCGCGGTCATAAAGGCCGTGGACGATTATCAGGATCTGCTCCGTATCTCCGTCGCAACGGCGGGCAACGACCACCGTCTGGGCGCGAACGAAGCGCCGCCCGCGGTAGTTTCGATGTTTTTGGGCGACGAGCTGAACGCCGTGCTTGAAGCGATAGAAAACGATACGCCGTATAAGGGCGCGGAAAAGACGCAGATGAAGCTCGGCGTCGACGTGCTGCCGAAATTCAACCGCGACACTACGGACAGAAACAGAACGTCTCCGTTCGCATTCACCGGCAACAAATTCGAGTTCCGTATGCTCGGCTCCTCAAACAGCATAGCGTGCGCGAACATTATGCTCAACGCCGCGGTCGCCGAGAGCCTGAAGATCTACGCCGACAGACTTGAAGGCGCGTCTGACTTTGAAACGGCGCTGCACGACATGATAAAGAAGACGATCAAGGATCACAAACGCATCATATTCAACGGCAACGGCTACGACGATTCCTGGATAAAGGAAGCGACGGAGAAGAGAGGACTTTTAAATTACAGAACGACGGCGGACTGCATGCCGCATCTGCTTGATAAGAAAAACGTCGATATGCTCACCGCTCACAAGGTCTTTACCGTGGAGGAGCTCAAATCGCGCTGCGATATAATGCTTGAAAACTACTGCAAGACCGTAACGATAGAGGCGAACACGATGGTAGAGATGGCGAAAACAGAGATAGTTTACGCCGTTTCCTCCTACGCCGCGGAGGCCGCGAATAATCTTGCCGCGAAAAAATCGGTCTGTCCGACGGCGGCGTGCAAGTATGAGACGGAGATAGTCAGAAAACTTTCCGAGCTTACGGACGCGATCGAAAGCGGTGCCGAGAAGCTTCAGGCGGACGTCATGAAGCTCCGCGACGCGGACGACATAATAGCCGAATCCGCCATGATAAGAGACGTCATACTTCCCGATATGTGCGAGCTTAGGGTCGCGGCGGACGAGGCGGAAACGCTTACCGCAAAAGAGTTCTGGCCTTATCCCACGTACGGAGATATCTTATTCAGCGTCAAATAAATCGAGGTGTTTAAAGTGTTAATAGATGAGGTAACAAAATTAGTTGAAAGTACCGTAACAAAAGAGGTATTCGGCGTCTGGTTCTTAATAGGCGCGGCTCTGGTGTTCTTTATGCAGGCGGGCTTCGCCATGGTCGAAACGGGCTTTACCCGCGCGAAAAACGCCGGCAACATAATAATGAAAAACCTGATGGACTTCTGCATAGGCACCGTGGTGTTCGTTATCCTCGGCTTCAGCCTTATGTGCGCGGAGGACTACGCGTTCGGTCTTATAGGCGTCCCGAACTTCAGGATCTTAACGAATTTCGGTGAGTTCTTACAGGGCGGCGAGGCTCCGACGTTCGTGTTCAACCTCGTGTTCTGCGCCACCGCGGCGACGATAGTATCGGGCGCCATGGCGGAAAGAACGAAATTCATTTCCTACTGCATTTATTCCGGCGTCATCTCGCTGTTCGTATATCCGATCGAGGCGGGCTGGGTATGGAACTCTCAGGGCTGGCTTGCACAGCTCGGCTTCCACGATTTCGCGGGCTCCGCGGCGATACACTCCGTCGGCGGTATAACCGCTCTGATCGGCGCCATCATGGTCGGTCCGCGTCTCGGCAAGTACATAAAGGACGGCGCGGGCAAGGTCAAAAAGGTCAACGCGATCCAGGGCCACTCGATAACTCTCGGCGCTCTCGGCTGCTTCATCCTCTGGTTCGGCTGGTACGGCTTCAACGGCGCGGCGGCGTGGGACGGAAACTCGCTTTCCTCCATATTCGTAACGACGACGATAGCTCCGGCAGTCGCGACCTGCACGACGATGATATTTACGTGGATAAAGAATAAAAAACCCGACGTTTCAATGTGTCTTAACGCCTCGCTTGCCGGACTTGTCGGCATTACGGCGGGCTGCGACGCGCTTGACGCGGTAGGCTCAACGGTAGTCGGTATAGTTTCCGGTCTGCTCGTCGTGGGCGCGGTCGAATTCCTCGATATCAAACTTCACATAGACGACCCGGTCGGCGCCGTAGGCGTACACTTCGCTAACGGCGTATGGGGCACGATAGCCGTCGGCTTGCTTGCAAACCCCTCGGCTCCCGCAGGACTTAAAGGTCTGTTCTACACATGGGATTTCAGTCTGCTCGGTATCCAGACGCTCGGTATAATCTGCATACTCGCGTGGACCGCGCTGTGCATGACGCTGACGTTCCTTATCCTCAAAAAGACGATCGGTCTGCGCGTTTCCACGGAAGAAGAGGTCAAAGGACTTGACAAGACCGAACACGGTCTGCCGAGCGCTTACGCCGATTTCGCTCCCGCGGTCGAGAGCATAGATTACGGCTACGAGGGCGCCGTCGCTGTGAGCGGCGAAACGCCGGAGGCGGAGGCAATACCCGTAAAGAAGGTACCCGTATTCGACGACGGCTCGCCGAAGTTCACAAAGGTGGAGATAATCTGCAAGGAGCCGAGGTTCGAGGCGTTGAAGAACGCCATGATGGAGATAGGCATAACGGGCATGACCGTAACGCACGTCCTCGGCTGCGGCGCGCAGAAGGGACAGCCGGAATATTACCGCGGCGTACAGGTCGAAGCGACGCTTCTGCCTAAGATCCAGGTCGACATCGTGGTAAGCAAGGTACCCGTCAGATCGGTCATAGAGACGGCAAAGAAGGTGCTTTACACCGGCCACATAGGCGACGGCAAGATATTCGTTTACGACGTTGAAAACGTTGTAAAGGTACGCACGGGAGAGGAAGGATTTGACGCCTTACAGGACGTTGAATAGTATAGATTATGTGTTCTATCATAGGTTACTGCGGCGCCGTTTCAGATGAGGACGCCTTTGCCGAAGGCTTTTACAAAACAAAATCCCGCGGACCGGACGACAGCAGGACCGCGCCCGCGGGCAAGGGACTTCTCGGGTTTCACAGACTGTCAATAATGGGTCTTACGCCCTCCGGTATGCAGCCGTTCGAAAAAAACGGCTGCCTTGCCGTGTGTAACGGGGAATTATACGGATTTGAGGCGGAAAGGCAAAAACTGATAAAAAAAGGCTACACGTTTGAAAGCGACAGCGACTGCGAGATAATTTTGCCGATGTATTTTGAATACGGCGTCGATATGTTCTCCATGCTCGACGCGGAATTCGCCTGCGTTATATACGACGCCCGCACGGACGAGTTCATCGCCGCGCGCGATCCCGTCGGCATACGCCCGCTTTACTACGGGTACGATAAAAACGGCGTGATAATATTTGCAAGCGAGGCGAAGAACCTTGTTGGGCTCTGCGATAAGATCATGCCGTTTCCGCCCGGACATTATTACAAAAACGGCGTATTTATTTCATATTGCGATATTGCAAAAGTCAAAAACGTCTGCTATACTGATATAGAAACAGCGTGTAAGAACATAAGAGAAAAGCTGATAGCCGGCGTTGAAAAACGCCTTGTTTCCGATTCAAAGGTCGGATTTCTGCTCTCGGGCGGCCTCGATTCGTCGCTCGTCTGCGCGATAGCCGCGAGAAAGACGGATAAACCGCTCAAAACCTTTGCGATAGGCATGACGAAGGACGCGATAGACTTAAAATACGCCAAGCAGGTCGCGG
>CADBSB010000032.1 GCA_902797235.1 uncultured Ruminococcus sp.
CAGAGTATCGACCGAAGCGGAGCTCACCTTACCGCCCGCTTTTTCCGATAAAAGCCTGAACATGCCGGATGACGTGCCGCCGCAGGCGTAAAGCGACCCCCTGACGCAGGACAGACGGTATTGTTCCGCATAGTCGTCGATCATCTTTCTTATCTTTTTTTCCTGCTCCGTATCAGGTATGGTGTCGATCCCGAGCGCGTGAACGAGAGAGCGGCTGCCGAACGGCACGCTTTCAGATTTTTCGACTTTACCGCAGTCGAATAACGTTATCTCCGTAGAGCCCCCGCCCATATCGGACAGAGCGCCGGACGGGGCGGCGTGCTCGCATCTGAACGCGTCAAAGCAGAGCCTTGCCTCTTCCTCGCCCGATATTATCTCAACGTTGAACCCGGTCGCGGCTCTGATCATTCTCAAAACCTCGTCCGCGTTGTCTATACCGCGCAGACTTTGCGTCGCGTAAGGAAAAATCTTTTCCACCTCGTTTTGCCGGCATATGAGCGCAAACTCTTTCATAATATTTATCAGTATGCTCACGCCGTCTGAATCGAGCGAGCCGCCGTCCTTGTGATCGGCGATCAAATCGCGCCGGACCTCTTTGAGTTTCAGCTTCAGCGCGTTGTTTTTGTATTTATATATCTCGGCTTTCGCCGTGTTTGATCCTATGTCTATTACAGCGAATTTCAAAATTCCAACTCCTGCACTGTTATCAGATATAATAATACGATACGCGTATTTTTTTGATAATAACAAACTGTAAATATTTATAAAAAATGCGATAAGAAGGTGATATGGTGCTTGAAAGCCTGGCCGCCGCCGTATGCGGTTTTCTTTATCTGTTTTTAAAAATATCGGATCAGGACACGTTCCCGCCGCCGATCTCAAATGAAGAAGAAAAGGAATGTTTCAGACTGATGAAGGAGGGCGACAGGGAAGCGCGGCAGAAGCTGATAAAGCATAACCTCCGCCTCGTCGCCCACATCGTCAAAAAATACTATTCCGCCGCGGATCAGCAGGAGCTTATATCAACGGGCACGGTCGGACTTATAAAAGCCGTCGATACGTTCGATACCGAAAACGGCGCGAGGTTTGCAACGTACGCCTGCCGCTGCATACAGAACGAGATACTCATGCAGTTCCGCGCGTCTAAGAAATTCCAGAACGAAATATCCGTAAACGACACGATAGACACGGACAAGGACGGAAATCCTTTGACGTACGGCGATATAATCTCGACGGACGAGGATATAGCCGACGCGCTCGAGCTGAAATTCAAAACGAAAAAAGCCGTGGAGTACGTGATGAACGGACTTGCAGAGAGGGAGCGGAGAATAATAATCATGCGCTACGGCATAGACGGACAAAGGCCGCTCACGCAGAAGGAGACCGCGGGAAAGCTCGGCATTTCGCGCTCCTACGTATCACGCATAGAAAAATCCGCGATAGATAAGCTCCGCGCGCATATGAAAAAGTTCGGTTATGAATAATCGAATCAATGGGCGAATATATATAATCAGAATATAATCGGAGGTAATATAATGAACAGCTTTAAAAACGTAAAGAGAACCGTAAAGACCGTCGTTATGGCCGAGACGGGCGGAGAATACATACTGCCGAACGACAAGCCTGACGTCAGAAGGATAGTGCACGTTTTGGCAAAAACAAAGAAAAACGGCTGTTTTCTCGACGATCAGAGCGTGACCGCGGAGGCGGAGATAAAATTCAATATACTCTATTCGGGCGACGATGGCGAGCTTCATTCCGTCAGCTACACAGCCCCGGTCCGGGCGAAATATCAGATGAAGGACGGACAGAAAGGAGATACCGCGATATCGGAATTTCTGCCGCCGGATACGCAGATAAGATTGTCAAACCCGAGAAAATTCTCTATAAAGAGCAGAACTCCCGTCTCGATCTTTGTTTACCGCCGCGAGGAAACGGAGCCGTATATAGAAGGCGTGCAGGATAAGGGATTGCAGTTTTACGAAAAAACGGGCGTGACGTATTCCGTATCGTGCGCGTCTGATAACAATATACCGTACTCCTGCGACGTGCGAATACCCGACGATCTGCCGGAGCCGGAAAGCGTGCTGTCTGCCTGCGCTGAAACGTATATCCCGTCCGTAACGCCGTCCGACGGAAAAGCGGACATAAGCTTTCCCGTGGAGATACTGTTCATTTACAAGCCGGCGGACGGCGCGCCCGCGTCGTTCAGATATAAAACCGAGATAAACCACGAGATGTACGCCGACGGCGTGACAGCCGGCTCCGTCTGCAAAGCAAACGTCTGTATATCGGATATTACGTATTCGCTTACGACGGACACCGCAGGCGAGATGCGCGTTATCGAGACCGATATAACGTACGACGCAGAGCTTTTGTACGAAACGGCGGACAACGGCGTTTATATATCCGATATGTATTCAACGGAATACGAAAGTACGGCGACCGTCGGCGATATTACGCTGCGCCGCGCGCTGCCCGCGTATTCAACGCATTTTTCGGTAAGCGGCTCGGCTGAAAATGAAAGCGGCGGGGAAGTGATAGCCGCGACGGCGTCGTGCGATAAGTACGGGTTGACGAATGATAACGGTACGACGGTATTCGACGGCGAGCTTGGCGTATATCTTATAAAGAAAAACGGCGCGGATTACGAGGGGCAGACGGTAAACGTACCGGTCAGGTCGGTCATCCAATATCCGTTTACAGATGACGATGAAATAAACGTAACGGTAAAAACGGGACTTCCCGCCGCCCGCTGCGATAACGGCAAAATATATATTGATACGGAAGTATATCTTCTGATAAACGGCACGGAGTATGAAACGGTCAAATCGGTAATGACATTCAAGGTCAGCGATAAGCCGGTGAACAAGGAGAAGATCTCACTCAGACTGTACCGACCGTCGCCCGACGAGGAGCCGTGGGACGTCGCAAAGCGCTATAAGGTCTCGCTCGACGATCTGCGGAAAGCGAATGAAAACAATAGTAAAAAGATATATATTATTCCGTAAATGTAAGATCCGTCCGGTTTCGGGCGGATTTTTATTCGGCTCCATCTTTGAGGGAGCTGTCTGCGTGAGCAGACTGAAGGAGTTGCGCCTTAGTTTTAAATCAAAATAAGATACACACGGGCGCGTGTATATATGTTATAAAACATTGAAAAAACCCCTTGACAAAGGGAGAAAAAAGTGATATATTAGACAGGCGCTCCGAAAGGAGGGCGGGTGCACTGCGGGTACGCGGAAGGAAGAGCAGAAAAAGATTTTGAAAAAAACTTCAAAAACTTTTGGAAAAGTACTTGACAAACGCGAAACTTTGTGGTATAC
>CADBSB010000033.1 GCA_902797235.1 uncultured Ruminococcus sp.
CGATATTGAACTTGTCCTTATCGGAAAGCGTTTTGTTTTCGCCGTATAATATCTGCGTGTATTTATCGGTGGTGCCGTTTTTTAATATATCGCCCGTCTCATTGTCCGCGTAATAATCCTTGTCCGTTACGGGCGCGTACGGTCTTACGTCGCCGGGATCGCTGATCGCCGCCCAGCCGGACTGCCCCTCAAACGTTATCGGCGCCCACGTGTAGCCGTCCGCGTCGACGGTTTCCGCTCCGATCGCTATGTCGAAACACTTGCCGTTCGTCATCCTCGTGATTATTTCCTTGTCAAGTCCGGCGTCCGCGCGCATACGCAGAGCCGAGGTTATGACCACGTATCTGTCCGCGACCTTTTCACAGTCGACGTATCCGCCGTTTACGTTATAGCTGACGGTAACGGCTCCCTCTCCCGTCGGCTCGTCGTTCCAGTACTTGTAATGAGCGACCCAGCCGATGAGCTTTGAATCTATTTCAAGCGATTTGTCTATGCGGCTTATCAGCTTTTCCCATGTCATTTCAGCGTTATGGCGCACGCCGTTATTGTGGTCGTTGTTCGCGTCGGAGAAATAGACCTTCTCCTCGTCCATCCCCGTGATGAAAATGGAGTGGTCCGCGCTGACGGAGCTTCTGTATCTCACCACGTCGCCTACATGCAGGTTCACGAGCGCCGCGGAGCCGTAATTTATCTCCCAGTCCTTATTCGGGGTCGTACCGCCCGAATAATAGCACGGGAAGGAGCCGAATATGTATTTTGAGATCTGGTTTGCAAAGCCGTAGCACTGTATGCCGCTGTATTCCTTTGCATTGTCCTTATACTTCGAGCCGTTTGCATAAACGGTCTCTTCAAACTCCGCAAGCTTTGCGTAAAACAGAGACGTGTTCATCTCCTTTGACTGCGCGCCGGAAACGGTACCCGTAAGCAAAGCCGTGCACAGCAATGCGATAAGTACCGTGAATATTATCACTTTTTGTAAGGTTATAATTCTTTTTTTCATAACAAAAATAAATAAAACGAATTTTGTCGGATTGTTTTCCACTATATTTATACCACAATTCCACAGGTTTGTCAACACCCTGCGCACAAATTTACATAAAATATTTTTAAAATAGTATTGATTTTTTCCTTAATATGTGATATAATACGTTGACATTATGATAAAGGAGGGTGTGGGACGGTCCCACACCCTCTGATTATGGAGGAATATGAAGAAGAATATAGTAAGCGTATGCGAGGAGCTGGCGGAGCCCGTGGCCGAGGGGCTCGGTTACGTGATCTGGGATACGGAATACGTAAAAGAGGGCGGCAGATACATCCTCCGCTATACGATAGACAAGGACGGCGGCGTTGATCTGAATGACTGTGAGAAATTCCACCGCGCGATAGACCCGCTGCTCGACGAGGCGGACCCGATAGAGGAAAGCTACACGCTTGAGGTCAGCTCTCCCGGCATCGAGCGCGAGCTCAAATACGAGTGGCATTACGAATGCTGCGTCGGCGACACGGTCGAGGTAAGGCTCTACAAGCCCTATGAGAATTCAAAGCTTTTCGTCGGCAAGCTTCTGCCGCTTGACGAAAACGTGAATATCGAATGCAGCGGGAAGACTTACAGCTTTCCCCGCGCGTCGGTTGCAAAGGTAAATATCTATTTTGACATAAAATCAGTAAATTAGGAGGAAAAAGGAAAAAATGAACGCGGAATTATTCAGCGCGCTTGACGCGTTAGAGAAAGAAAAGGGCATATCCAAGGAATATATGCTTGAAAGAGTTGAGGCGGCTTTGATAAACGCTTTTTCAAAAGCGTTCCCGGGCGGAGAGATAAGCGTGCTCCTCGATCCGAACAAAAAGGAATGCAGAGTTTTCCGTTTAAGAACGATAGTCGCGGAGGTCACCGATCCCGCAAAGGAAATTTCACTTGAAGACGCGAAGAAGTTGAACAAGCGCCACGTTCTGGGCGGCACGGTAAAGGAAGAGATAAAGACGAAGAATTTCAGCCGCACCGTCGCTCAGTCCGCAAAGCAAGTCATAATCCAGGGTATACGCGAGGCGGAACGCGGAATGCTCCGCCAGGAATACGAGAGCAAGCGTGAGGAGATAATCACGGCGACGGTAGAGCTCATAGATCCCGACACCGGTTCGATCGTCGTGAATCTCGGCAACAGCAACGCCGTGCTCATAAAGAACGAGCAGATACCCGGCGAGCATTACGCCGTGGGCGACAGGATCAAGGTATTCGTAACGGAGGTGAGCAAGGAGGCGAAGGGCCGCCTCGTCACGATCTCCCGCGTACATCCAGGTCTTGTAAAGCGTCTGTTCGAGCTGAACGTCCCGGAAATAGCGGACGGCACGGTAATAATAAAGAACATCACGCGCGAGGCGGGCTCGAGAACGAAGATAGCCGTTGAATCGCGCGACGAATCAGTCGATCCGATAGGCGCCTGCATAGGCAACAAGGGCGCGCGTATAGCGGAGATAGTGAACGAGCTGCACGGCGAGAAGATAGACGTGATAAAGTACTCCGACG
>CADBSB010000034.1 GCA_902797235.1 uncultured Ruminococcus sp.
CGTTGACTCCGGCGAAGGGCTTTTCGTGGAGCAGACAGACGAGGCCGTGCTTTGACGCCACCTTCTGCATTATCTCCATAGTCAGCTGGTTGTGGTCCGTCGCGACGTTAGTCGTTGAATATATCGGCGCAAGCTCGTGCTGTGCCGGTGCGACCTCGTTATGCTCCGTCTTTGCAAGTATGCCGAGCTTCCAGAGCTCTTCGTTAAGCTCCTCCATATACGCCGCAACTCTCGGCTTGATAACGCCGAAGTAATGGTCGTCCATCTCCTGGCCCTTGGGCGGCTTTGCGCCGAACAACGTTCTGCCGGTGAAGCGCAGATCGGGGCGTGCGTCATACATTTCTTTCGTTATAAGGAAATACTCCTGCTCGGGTCCGACAGAGGAAACAACTCTTTTGACCGAGGTGTTGCCGAAAAGCTTAAGTATCCGGAGCGCCTGCTTGTTAAGCGCCTCCATGGAGCGCAGAAGCGGCGTTTTCTTATCGAGGGCGTGTCCGCCGTAGGAGCAGAACGCCGTCGGTATACATAACGTTTTACCTTTTATGAACGCGTAAGACGTGGGGTCCCACGCGGTGTAGCCTCTCGCCTCAAACGTGGCGCGAAGACCGCCCGACGGGAAGGACGAGGCGTCCGGCTCGCCTTTGATAAGCTCCTTGCCGGAGAATTCCATTATAACGCCGCCGTCGGGAGACGGGGAAATAAAGCTGTCATGCTTTTCCGCGGTTATTCCGGTAAGCGGCTGGAACCAGTGCGTAAAATGCGTGGCGCCGTTTTCGAGCGCCCATTCCTTCATGGCGTCCGCCACGGCGTTGGCTACGCTTAAATCGAGCGTTGCTCCCTCGTCTATGGTCTTTTTAAGAGAATTATAGACCTTTGCCGAAAGCTTTGCCTTCATTACTCTGTCGTCAAATACCTTGCTGCCGAAATAATCCGATACGGTTTTCATAGTTTTATCTCCTTTATCTTGCTTAAAAAATGAAGAGGCGCCTTCCACAAATGTGAAAGACGCCTTTGCCTTTTCGTATATTACGGCGGTATTATACTACACAAATCGCGATTTGTCAAGCCCTTTTTGCAATTTTTTTGAAATTTTCCTGCATTTTTTGATTTTGCACAAAACGAGGTGTCGGTTACACCGACAATCTGTGCGCTTCGCGCATATGGGGCTCCCGTGCCCCTGTCCCCTCCCGTCGTTTTTCAAACGAGGAGGCAGCGCGCGGGCGGTAGGGGTTCCCCGAAAACGAGGAATGAGTTTTTGGGAGTTCACGTAAGGGGGCACCCTGCGCGCGGCTAAAGCCGCAAAAGCCCCGAGAAATCTCGGGGGTGGTGGGGTTTGGGGCGGTCAGGGGGCGACCGGGGTTCCTCGAAAATGAGCTTGTCGAGTTTTCGGGGGTTCACGGGCGCGGGAGCCCCAAATTGTTGAAATCTGCAGCTTACGCAAAATATTCCTGCAATTTTTATTATTTTTTTCTCTTTACCTATTGACAAAACGCAAGTTTTGTATTATAATGCCGTCAAGTGAGCAATGGCGTTCATTTACACGCGGAATTTTTCGCGTATAAATGTGCGCTTTTTGTTATTTTGAGGTGTGTTATGGAGAAAGAAGGTAATATCAGGATCCCGTCCGGCTGCGCCGTCGCCGCCGTTATATCAAAAACGGGCAAGCGTATGTCGGGCAAAACGGTAGTTGAGGCGATGAAGCCTATGCACGACCGCTCAAACGGTCTGGGCGGCGGCTTCGCGGGCTACGGCATTTATCCCGAATACAGGGATTTTTACGCGTTTCATATGTTTTTCGACTGCCGCGATACGAGAAAAGCGACCGAGGCGTATTTAAAGGAAAGATTTGAAATAGTTAAAAGCGAGCATATACCGACGCTCAAAATGCCAAAGATAACGGACGAGCCTATCATATGGCGCTATTTCGTTTCGCCGCTTCAATCCGTTTTGCGCGATCTTCAGCTTGACGAAAAGGAATTCGTCGCGCGCACGGTCATGAAGATAAACACGGATATGAAGGGCGCCTACGTGTTTTCAAGCGGCAAGAACATGGGCACGTTCAAGGCGGTCGGCTTTCCCGAGGACGTCGGCGTGTTTTACAGGCTTGAAGAGTACGAGGGTTACAGCTGGACGGCGCACGGCCGCTACCCGACGAACACGCCGGGCTGGTGGGGCGGCGCGCATCCGTTCACTCTGCTCGATTACTCCGTCGTACACAACGGTGAGATCTCGTCCTACGACGCGAACAGAAGATACATAGAAATGTTCGGCTACAAGTGCACGTTACAGACGGACACGGAGGTAATAACGTACATACTCGATTATCTTATCCGCGTTCAGAAGCTGACGATGAGCGAGGCGGCGTCCGTTATAGCCGCGCCGTTCTGGAGTACGATCGAAAATAAGAAAGATGAAAAAGAAAAAAATAAATTAAAATATTTAAGGACGGTATTCCCGAGCCTTTTGATAACCGGTCCGTTTTCGATAATCTTGGGCTTTGACGGCGGTCTGATGGCGTTGAACGACAGATTGAAGCTCCGTTCCATGGTGGTCGGAGAAAAGGACGACAGAGTTTTCATAGCGAGCGAGGAGGCGGCGATACGCGTTATGGAGCCGGAGGCGGAGCACATCTGGGCGCCCGCCGGCGGCGAGCCCGTCATCGTTACCGTAAAGGATGGTGAATTCTAATGGGAGTTGAGTTTATATATCCCGAATTTGAGGTCATAAGAGATCACGACCGCTGCATAGCCTGCCGCGTCTGCGAGCGACAGTGCTCGAACGAGGTACACTCATACAGCGAAAACAGGGGCAAAATGATGTCAGACGAAACGAAGTGCGTCAACTGCCAGCGCTGCGTTTCGCTTTGCCCGACGAGAGCGCTTAAAATAGTCAAAAGCGACTGCCGTCTGCGTGAAAACGCAAACTGGGACAACGATACGATAAAGGAAATATATAAACAGGCGAACAGCGGCGGCGTGCTTCTCTCCTCTATGGGAAACCCTAAGCCTCTGCCGGTTTACTGGGACAAGATACTCATCAACGCTTCGCAGGTCACCAATCCCCCCATCGATCCCCTGCGGGAGCCGATGGAGACCCGGGTCTTTCTCGGC
>CADBSB010000035.1 GCA_902797235.1 uncultured Ruminococcus sp.
AAGACGAGCTGAAAGAAAATAACCCACTATGACACTTTCTATAATTGAAAGATGTCAGAGTGGGTTTGTTTCTTCTTTATATAGCCTCTCCCCAGCGGCGTTTTTTTATACGGTATAAAATATATTTAAATTCCTTATATTCGGATCGTCTATCTTGTCGTTTACGGAATACGCGTGCTTTTCAAGGTCGCCGCATATCGCGTCCGTCAGCTTTTGATTTTGCAGTTCAGTTATTACCGAGGAGGCGATATCTTCGATTATATAATATTTCGTCTCGGCTAAGCTTTCCGTGTTCTCCGTCGTCATTAAAAATTCAAGCGTGTCGTGAAGCGAGGAGAGAACGGGAAGAGATGAGAGGGCGCGGAAGCACCATTTGTAATACGGCATATAAGCGTTGTTCAAAAGGAATATCGCACTGAGCGCCGCTTTTACATATTCAAACACCGCAAGCTGCGCCGCGGCGGTCTCGCCATGCTTTATACAGCGGTTATAATTATACTGCCCGGACTGCGCCATGACTATGAGGTTACCCGCAAGCCGCTTTTTGCGCACGTCAGCGGGCATTTTTGATAAGTACTCGCGAATGCGCGTCACGTCGCCTTTGCCGTCATAGAATATCTCGCCGTTTACCGCCTCGCACAGCGCGTATTCGGGTATTTTAAGCCATGCGTCAGCGTCAAGCGTGCCGTCCGGTGAGCCGACTTTTTCTTTAAAATGATCGCCGTATCTGATAACGCCGTGGCGGCTGCCGCCGACGGGGCTGACCGCCTGCCGTTTGAATCCCATAAATTCCTTCGGCAGCTTTGCGTACGCGCGTTCAAGCTGAAACTCCGCGCGTCTGTCAACGACGTCCTCGCCCGGTAAGAATATACAGAAGCCCGGCTCAAAATCGTGGTCCTGCGATATACCGTCGTCGTAGCCGTAGCATTCCGAGCCCGAGCCGCACAAGCCCACCGCGATATAAGGCAAAAGCCCGGGAAAATCATTATCGAGCATCGGCTTGCCGTATTCGTTATAGTAAAGTTTTGATAATTCAAGCCCTTTCATATATCTTTTTCGATGTCTCCTTCAATTCGTTCGCGTATATGAAATAACCGTAGTATTCAAACGTCGGCGCGCATTTCTCGCACACGAACGCGTAATAGCCGTTGCGCGGCAACGCGGGTGTGTCGATAAGCGTTTTAGCGCGCTCCGCGCAGTCGGATATGAACTGTTCCGCCGCCTCAGAGCCGATCTGCGCCTCCTTCGCATTTGCCATGTTAAGATATGTTATCGCCGCTTCAAGCTCGCCGCCCGGCTTTTTCGTCATAATATCGAGCGCCTTGCCGTAGTACGACAGCGCCTCGTCGTACCGTTTAAGGTCGGTAAGCGACAGCGCCATGTTGTTATACAGTCCCGCGAGCCTGCCGTCGTTTTTGTCGAGCTCTTTTTCGTATATCTCTTTCGCCTTCATAAACCACGGAAGCGCCGGATCCGACATATTGAAAGTCTTATAGACCGTCGCCGTGTTGACGTACGCCGTGCCCGCGGCGGCTTGTCCCGATATGCCGAGCTTAGATATGAGTGAAAGCGCACGCTCCGACGCATTGACCGCCTGATCGAATTTTCCCGTCTTGCGATAGTAACCCATCATTTCGTTATAAACGGTGAACTGCCCGCGCAGATCGTTTCCCGCCCGCGACTCGTCAAGCCAGTATTTGAGGTGACGCTCCGCGCCGTCATAATCGTTTCTGCCGTAATACTCGTCAAGCTTTTCGATAAAACGCCGCGTGTTTATAGGCGTGACGCTTTTATCGTCCATGCACAAAAGGCACGCCGGCTCCTCGTAGTCCTCGGGCTTTAAAACTTTGATATTATCCATTTCGATTCCTTTCGATCTAAGATCGGTGTCGCTTCGCGACGTTCTTTGGGGGTCGCCCACCCGTGAACCCCCACCGCTCGACGCGGCGGGGAACCCCGGGCCACCCCTCTCGGGAACCCCCGCGCGACCATGTCACGCGGGGAACCCCTCATCGACCCCCAAACCCCCTGTTCCCCTCCCGTCAAATCAGAAATTTGAGGGGGCAGCGCGCGTGGCGGGTAGGGGTTCTCCGCCGCGTCGAGCGGTGGGGGTTCACGGGCGGGGAGCCCCCTATGCTTTCGCCTTTTTATCCATATTAAATCATAGCGCCCATAATTCTGAATTCATAATTTACAAACAAGCTGAGATAATAAGTCTCAGCTTGCTCTATTTTATTCGCCCTTGTAATTTGTGTCTGAATCCACTTTATCCTCGTCCTGCGGGTTGCGTGCGAACGGGTTGTTCGGTCTTTGCTGGTGGTCGCGGTTCTGATGCTCGCGCTTTTCGGCGGCTTCGGCGTCACGCTTGCGGGCTTCTTCCTCAAGCTCCTCGCGGCGCTTGTTTTCCTCCTCGCTCTTGCGGCGCTTTTCGGCGTTGATCTCCTCAAGCTCCTCAAACGTGGGGGTACCGGACATAGCGGCTTCGAACTGGTCGCCGTCCATTACCTCGTATTTCAGTAAGAACTGCGCTATGAATTCAAGCTTATCCATATGCTCGGTCAGTATCGCTTCGCATCTGGCGTACGCTTCGTCTATAATGCGCTTTATCTCGCTGTCTATCTCCGCCGCGGTCTTTTCCGAATAATGCTTGCCGGAGGAGAATTCCTTGCCCAAGAAAACCTCGTCGTTCGAGTGATCCGCGTAGACAACGGAGCCGAGCTTCTCGCTCATACCGTACTTTGTTACCATGCTTTTCGCGCGGTTGGTGCAGTTCTGTAAATCGCCCGAGGCTCCCGTGCTGAAATCCTTGAATATAAGCTGTTCGGCAACTCTGCCGCCGAGGTCGACTACTATCTGCTCCTCCAGCTTGGTTTTCGACAGATAGAACGTATCCTTAGCCGGGGGAAGGAGCGTAAAGCCGCCGGCGTTGCCCGCCGGAACTATCGTTATATACGTTACCTTGTCAACGTTTTCAAGGTAGTACGACGCCACGGCGTGACCCGCCTCGTGATAAGCCGTTACCTTGTTTTCAAATTCAAGTCTCTTCTTCGATACCTTTCTCGTACCGACTATCTGGCGCAGCGTCGCGTCTTCAAGGTCGTTTTGCCCTATCAGCGATTTGCCCTTGCGCGCCGCAAGCAGAGCCGCCTCGTTCAAAAGATTTGCCAGGTCCGCGCCGGTAAAGCCGACGGTCGTCTGCGCCACCTTTTCAAGATCGACGCCCTCTTCAAACGGCTTTCTTCTTGCGTGTACCTTCAATATTTCAAGTCTGCCTTTAAGGTCCGGGTAGTTGACCGTGATCTGTCTGTCAAAGCGGCCGGGGCGGAGAAGCGCCGGGTCGAGTATGTCGGGACGGTTCGTCGCCGCCATTACTATTACGCCCTCGTGCGTGCCGAAACCGTCCATCTCAACGAGCAGCTGGTTTAAGGTCTGCTCGCGCTCGTCGTGTCCGCCGCCCAAGCCCGCGCCTCTGTGACGGCCAACGGCGTCTATCTCGTCTATGAACACGATGCTCGCGTTGTTCTTGCGCGCCGTATCGAACAGGTCGCGCACGCGGCTTGCGCCCACGCCGACGTACATTTCAACGAAATCAGAGCCGGATATCGAGTAGAACGGAACGCCCGCCTCGCCGGCGACAGCCTTTGCAAGCAGCGTTTTACCCGTTCCGGGAGGGCCCACGAGCAGGATACCGCGCGGTATCCTTGCGCCGAGCCTCGTATACTTCTTTACGTCTTTAAGGTATTCCACGACCTCGCGCAGCTCTTCCTTTTCCTCGTCGGCGCCCGCCACGTCGGAGAAGAACACCTTGCGCTTTTCATCCGTGCCGAGCTTGAGCTTCGCTTTGCCGAAGTTGTTTATCTTGCCGATACCGCCGCCGGCGGACATCTGCTTTATCGCGTACCTGTACATGAATATCGCGCCTATGAATACTACGGCAAGCGGTATCCACTGTACCCACACGGGGTAGGTAGTGTACGGCTCGTAATTGTATCTCTTCAAAACGCCGCTCTTATAGTTTTTGTCTATCGTCTCGCCGAGCTGATCCCTGAACACTTCAAGGTCGCGGAGCTTGTAGTAGTATTCCACGCCCGAGACGTCCTTTAATATCAGCGTGTCGTCCTTTTGCAGATTGAACTCGACTATCTCGTTATTTTCAAACTTTGTGACGACGTCCGAGAACGTTTCTATCTTTTTTCTGCCGCCGTTAGAGCCGTTTATGATAAACGATGCCACGGCTATCACGGCTATCATCAGCGCGCCGAAGATTATCCAGCTTTTATAATTTGATTTCATCTTTCATTCAAACTCTTTCGTTTATTTCATATATACGGACGGCTTCAGCACGCCCACGTACGGCAGCTCGCGGTATTTTTCCGCGTAATCGAGCCCGTAGCCGATGACGAATTCATCGGGGATCACCTCGCCCGCGTAATCCGGTGTGAAAGGCACCTCGCGTCTGCCGGGCTTGTCGAGCAGGGTGCAGGTGCGGACGCTTCTGCATCCTTTCATTTTAAGATATTCAACAAGCGTTGATAAAGTTCTTCCGCTGTCTATTATATCCTCGACTATCAGTATATCCTCGTTTGAAAAATCCTCGCGGTGAAGGTCGAGCAGTATCCGGACGTTTCCGGTCGACGTGCTGCCCTTTCCGTAGGAGGCGACCTTCATGAAGTCTATCTCCATCGGAAGCGTTATCTTACGCATAAGATCGGAGAAGAATACGACGGAGCCCTTTAATATGCAGAGGAGCAGCAGGTTTTTGTCCTTGTAATCCTCGGATATCCTCTTTGCCATGTCGTCCACGATCTCGGCGATCCTTTCCTTTGACACCAGTATTTTTTCAACGTCGTTTTCTAGTATGTTCATTTTCTTTTTCCTCTAATATTCACAGTATGTCAGGTATATCGACCCGTCGCCCTCGCATCCGTCGCGTATCGCAAACGGAGGCACGGCGAGCGGTCCGTCCTTATCGCAGATGACGGGATAATCCGGGCGAAGCGATGACGGTATTTTTTTCTCCGACAGTATCTTTTTCACGCTGTGCGTCATACCGCCGTATTTTATACTGTCGCCCTCGGCTCTGTTTCTTACGAATACACCGTTTTTTATAATATCAGAACTTATTTTAATCCGTTTTACAATTTTGTAAATATTTCTGTATGCGTCGGTCTTTGGCGCGGAATTGACATTTTCGACAAATATCTTACATTTTTTGTACCTTATATCGTTCTCACCGAATTCAAGATTTACACGGTATTCAAGCGGCGCCGTCCTTTTGATGAAGCGGAACGTGCCGTTTTCGCATATAAAATCGATCTCATTCGGCATCCCGACGCGCTGTCCGTTCTCAGCCGTTATGATAAAATCAGCAAGCGCTTTAAGGTGCGTTTCCTCGGGCGATACGCCGCCCGATTTTATATACAGCTTAGACAAAACTCTTTTGAGCGCCGCCGGATGAAGCGATAAAAGAGAGGACTTATCAAATTTATCGGCCGAAATAAACGCGTCAGCGCACGAATCTATAAGTCCGTCCGCCTCGTCCGCCAGCTCCGCCGCTCTGTTTATGTTTGACAGATATGACGGATTTATTCTTTCAAACGTCGGAAGAACGGTGTGACGGATGTAATTGCGCGTATATTCCTCGTCGGCGTTCGTACTGTCAAAAACGTGGCTTTCGTTTTTTTCTCTCAAATATTCAAGTATCTCGTCCTTTGACAGACACAAAAGCGGTCTTATATAAACCGTTTCGCCCTCGGCCTTGACCGGTCTGATACTGCCGAGACCCTTTACGCCCGTGCCGCGGGCGAGATTGAATATGAACGTCTCCGCCCTGTCGTTTTTATTGTGTGCGAGCGCTACGGCTTTGCAGCCGGAATTTTTTGCCGCGTCAGACAGTATGCGTTTCCGCTCTGTCCGCGCCGTCTCCTCCGTGCCGGTCTTCCGCTCTTTTGCAAGCGCCGGAATATCGACTTTAAACGAATGGAATTCAACGCCGTACTTTTCGCAAAGATTTCTGCAAAACTCTTCATCCCTGTCCGCCTCGTCTCCGCGTATCATATGGTTTACGTGCACGCACACGGGCTGTGCGCCCGCCTGCAAAAGAACGAGGAGCAGGGAAACGGAATCGGCGCCGCCGGACAGTCCGACGGCTATCCTGCCGTCAAGCGAAATACCGTTTGACTTGCAGTAGTCCGACACTTTTTCAAATATGATATCAGGTTTGTTCTTCAATTACTGAAAGCTCCGAGAATTTAGTAAACTGCGGATCCCACGCCATTTCCACCGTGCCGGTGCTGCCGTGTCTGTTCTTTGCGACGATGACCTGCGCCCTGTTCTGGCTGTCCTGCTGCTGATCGTAATAATCGGGACGGTATAAGAGCATTACGACGTCCGCGTCTTGCTCGATAGAGCCGGATTCACGCAGATCCGCCATTGTCGGTATTTTTTCCTTTGTTTTTTCAAGCTCACGGTTAAGCTGTGAGCAGCAGATGACGGGGACTTCAAGCTCCTTCGCCATTATCTTCAACGCTCTTGATATAGCCGAGACCTCGGCCGTTCTGCCGTTGCGCTCCGCGTTCGGGTCCTTCATCAGCTGCAGGTAATCTATTATTACGAGTCCGTTTGAATGAAGTCCTTTTATGCGGTTGAGCTTTGATTTTATCCTCGATACCGTGGATTCGGTCGTGCCGTCTATATATATGCGGCATTCCGCCAGCTTTGACGCCGCCATCCCGAGCTTGTCCCAGTCCTGTGCGGAAAGCTTGCCGGAGCGCAGCTGCGTGCTCGGTATGCACGCCTCGGTCGACAGCATCCTCTTTACAAGCTCCTCGCCCGACATTTCAAGCGAGAAGAAGCAGACCGTCTTTTTGCCCTTGTACGCGGCGTTTTCCGCAATGTTCAGCACAAAGCTCGTTTTACCCATGGCGGGACGGGCGCCGACTATTATAAGGTCGCCCTTGTTCATTCCTATCAGAGTTCTGTCTATGCCGGAAAAATGCGTCATAACGCCTCTGAATCTTTCGGGATCCTGCGACAGCGCTACGAGGTTTGCGTGCGTTTCGTACAAAAGCGTCTGTATATCGACGAGATCGTTGTTCTTCTGACTGTCGGATATGGCGTAAACGAGCTGCTCCGCGCGCTCTATCGCGGAATAAACGCTGCCCGATTCATCCGACGCGACCTCTTTTATGTGATCCGCGGCGGTAAGCAGCTGACGGCGCAGGCTCTTTTCCTTAACGATGTTCACGTAGTCCGACAGGTTTGCGGCGGACGGCGTTGCGTTGAGTATAGTGAGTATGTTCTCCTTGCACCGCTCCTCGTCGGCGACGCCGCGCTCAACGAGTATGTTCGTCAGCGTGACGGGGTCTATGCGGCGGCTCATATCGAGCGCGAGCGCGTGCATGGCGGAGAACATCTGACGGTGCATTTCGATCAGAAAATCGCTCTCCGACAGCTTCTCCACAACGGTATTGAATTTATCCGGGTCTATAAGTATAGAGCCTAAAACAGACTGCTCCGCCTGTAAAGAGTACGGCGGCTGCATCTGCGCGGTGAATTCGGTCGGCATGAAGAATTACTCCTTTTCGGTGACTATGAGGTTTATCTTACCCGTAACGTCCTGATAATATTTTACGTCAAGCTCGTACTTGCCGAACGTCTTTATAGGCTCGGGTACGATTATCTTTCTCTTGTCTATATCTACGTCGAACTGCTTTTTCAGCTCCTCCGAAATTTCCTTCGCCGTGACGGAACCGTAGAATTTTCCGCCCGCGCCGGACTGCTGACGTATAACGACGGCAAGCGACGCGACCTTGTCCGCAAGGGCTTTCGCCTCCGCGCGCTCGACCTCTATTTTATGCAGTCTTGATTCCTCTTTTGCTTTGAGCTCGCGCATTACGGCGTCCGTCGCCTCCTTCGCGAGATTTCTCGGAATAAGGTAGTTTTTCGCGTACCCGTCGGATACCTTAACTATCTCTCCCTTTTTGCCCTGACCTTTTACGTCTTCAAGTAACAGTACTTTCATTTTATATATCTTCCTTTCGTATTATTCTTCCGTGTTGGGCGACGCGTCAATCGCGGCTTCAAGCAGCTTTACGACGAAAGCCGTGTCCGGCCTCGGTATCGGTCCGTCGTAGACGGAGACCGTCTTTCCCGTCGTCAGCTGTGTTCCGGCGTTCGAATGATGGCCGCCGCCGCCGAGACGCTCTAATATAATCTGTACGTTTACCGTTCCGTCGCTTCGTGCGGAGACGGAGTAGAACGGCTCCCCGTTTATTTCCGTGTTCATGCGGCAGACGGCGAACGACGCGCGCACTCCGTCGAGCTTAAGCACCGTTTCCGCGGCTCTTGCGGAAGTTGCCGGGTCGGTGGCGATCACCGCGTCGTCAACGGCGCATATCGCGTACCCGTCCTTATATATCCTCATGGAGCTTTCAAGCTTCAGCTCTATCATAAAGGCGCGCTTGTCGAGCGTGAAGAACGACGAGGCCTCGGACGCGTCCGCGCCCTCGCGGCGCAGGTACTGCGCGGCGGCGTACGTGCCGGCGCCGCAGTCGCGCGTAAAACTGTTCGTATCGAGCTGTATGCCGGCTAAAAGTAAATTCGCCTCGTCTGACGTTAAAACGCCGGACGGGAAGAACTGCTCGAGCATCTGCGAAACGATTTCCGAAGCGGACGAAGCCGACGGCTCTATATACTGTATCCTCGTTTCAAACGGCAGACTGCTTGAAAACATCCTGTGGTGGTCTATGATTATAACGGACGATACGTGCTTTGTGACCTCCGGGTATTCGAATATCGCGGGGTTGTTCACGTCCATGATGAAGAGCAGGGAATCGCTTTCTATCATATCGAAATCGTCGCGCTCAAAATCGTAGAATATATCCTTATAGCCCGGCGTCTGTTTGAGCATCGCGTACGGGCGCGTTATATTCTTATTATCCTTTACCATCAAAGTAGTCTTTTTGCCGAGCGACAGACAGATCTTCGCTATGCCCATGCAGGCGGCAAGACAGTCAAAGTCAGCGTTTTTATGACCCATTATGATGACGGAGCCGGCTTTCTTTATAAGCGGCGTGGCTTGCAGAACAAGGCGCCTTGCGTTAAGTCCCGTCAGCTGCGGGTCGTGCTTCGACTGGCCGCCGAAAAACTCGTCCTTGCCGCCCCTGTCGTTCTTTATTACGACCTGGTCGCCGCCGCGCTGGAGCGCGAAGCTCATCGCGGAGGAGGCGAGAGCGCATTTGTCCGCGACCGTGCCGCCGCAGTCGGCTATACCTATCGACAGCGTCATCGGTATCGCGTCGTCACCGAACGTTATCTTTTTGACGTCGGTAAGGATCGGAAACGATGAGCGCTTCATAGCGGGCAGCGCGTCCGCGTAAAACATCATTATATATTTTCCGTTATCGTACTCTCTGATATGTCCCTTGCACTGTTCCGCCCAGCCTTTGAGCAGCTTAGTCACCTCGGCAACGGCCTCGGCGTACCTGTCCTGCATACCGGATAAGAAGTTGTCCGCCATGTCGATTATGACGTAGGCGACTATAAGTCTTTCGTTTTCAAGCTGTACCCTGTATTTCTCCTGCTGCGTCACGTCAAACCACAAGGTCGTGATCGTTCTGCCGCTTGAATTCGCCTGCGGGTAGCCGAAAACGCGGAAAACGCCGTCGCCGAGCTTTACCTCGACGCCGTCTTTTGCGTCGGAGCCGAGGAGCTTCTTGACTGAAAGACCGCACAGCCCCTCTAAATCCGTGCCGCCGTGAAGCTCGGGCGCTATGTCGGAAAACGCGTTGTTGTGCCAGACTATCTTTCCCGCGCCGTCCGTCACCGCCGCCGGAGTTTTAAGCTCCGCCAACAGGTGCGTGACCGACCGCGCCGATTTCGGCGGCAGATTTGACTGCGGGGCGTTCTCGCCGTATTTCGTGATAAGCCACGAGCCGAGCGCCACGAATAAACAGTAAAGCAACGTGAACGCCGCGGTAAAGCCGACAGACAGCCTGTTCGTGTACGAAAAGAACGTGAAAGCCGCGATGAACACCACGGTGCATATCACGCAGTATATGATTGTCAGTTTCGCTCTTTTATTCATATAATATCCTATTCGTATAAAATTTTATTTAAATACTAATATGGTATTCTATATCATATCACAATAATATTAAATTGTCAACCCACAAAGAAAAAAAGAAACAAAATGTTTTGCAAGGCTTGAAAAACGCGGAAATTTGTGTTATGATAATAAAAAAGTAGAATACAGGAGTGATAAAATGCGTATATACGGTTTGCAAAAGCTGTCGCTCGTCGATTATCCGGGCAAGACCGCCGCGGTGCTTTTTACGGGCGGCTGTAATTTCCGCTGCCCGTTCTGCCATAACTACGGGCTTGTCACGGACCCGGGGCAGCCTGTGGACGACGGCGAGGTCTTTTCATATTTAAAAAAGCGGCAGGGGCTGCTTGACGCCGTGGTAATAACGGGCGGCGAGCCGCTTTTGCACGCCGACATAGCGGATACGATAAAGAAAGTTCGTGACCTCGGCTATCCCGTAAAGCTCGATACTAACGGCACGTTTCCGAACCGCCTGGCGGAGCTTTTGTCGCAGGGGCTTATCGATTACGTCGCCATGGATATAAAGAACTGTAAAGAGAAATACTATTTAACGGCGGGCTGCGAGGTGGACCTGGACGCGATAGAGAAAAGCATAATGCTGCTTAAAAGCACCGAGACGGCGTTTGAGTTCAGAACGACGGTCGTTTCACAGCTTCATACGCGCGAGGATTTCGTCCGCATAGGCGAGTGGATAGAAGGCGACGAGAGCTATTTTTTACAGCGCTTCAAGGATTCAGAGAACGTTCCTTTCGGCAATCTCACGGCGCCGGACGAAGAGACTATGAGGGATTTTCTCTGTGCTGTACAAAAATTTGTGCCGAATGCGGCAATCAGAGGAATTTAACCATATATAGTTTTTTCGGAAAAATTTATTACAATATATTGCAAAAAACTCTTGACAAATCGGCTTTTTTGGTGTATGATATACAAGCACGGAAACGAATTATTTTTTCTATTCAAATAAAAAGGAGAATCCCATGTACCAGGTAGTAAAACGTGACGGCAAGGTCGTCGATTTCAACATCAAAAAAATAGCCGACGCGATCAAAAAAGCGTTCGAGGCGCAGAACAGACAGTATAACGATGATATAATCGATATGCTCGCTCTCAAAGTCACCTCCGATTACGAGCCGAAGATAAAGGACGGCAAGGTCGGCGTTGAGGATATTCAGGACAGCGTTGAGAAAATACTTATAGACGCAGGCTACGCCGACGTGGCAAAGTGCTACATCTTATACAGAAAGAACCGCGAAAAGATCCGTAATATGAAATCCACTATCCTTGACTACAAGGAAATAGTGGACAGCTACGTCAAAAATCTCGACTGGAGAGTTAAGGAGAATTCCACCGTCAAATATTCCGTCGGCGGACTTATCCTGTCGAACTCCGGCGCTATCACGGCAAACTACTGGTTATCCGAAATATACGATCAGGAAATAGCGGACGCGCACAGAAACGCCGATATCCACCTGCACGACCTTTCAATGCTCACCGGCTACTGCGCCGGCTGGTCGCTCAAACAGCTTATAAAAGAGGGCTTGGGCGGCATCCCCGGCAAGATAACCTCCTCCCCGGCTTCCCACCTCGCAACGCTTTGCAACCAGATGGTAAACTTTTTAGGCATCATGCAGAACGAATGGGCGGGCGCTCAGGCGTTTTCGTCGTTTGACACGTACCTCGCGCCGTTCGTCAAGGTCGATCATCTGACGTATAAAGAGGTCAAAAAGTGCATCGAATCGTTCGTGTTCGGCGTCAACACCCCGTCAAGATGGGGCACGCAGTCTCCGTTCTCCAACATCACGCTCGACTGGACCGTTCCGAACGACCTGGCGGAGCTTCCCGCTATCGTCGGCGGCAGGGAAATGGACTTCAAATATAAGGACTGCAAAGCCGAAATGGATATGATAAACAAGGCGTTTATCGAAATAATGATAGAGGGCGACGCGAACGGCAGAGGCTTCCAGTACCCGATACCCACCTACTCGATCACCCGCGAC
>CADBSB010000036.1 GCA_902797235.1 uncultured Ruminococcus sp.
AAGACGAGCTGAAAGAAAATAACCCACTATGACACTTTCTATAATTGAAAGATGTCAGAGTGGGTTTGTTTCTTCTTTATATAGCCTATCCCTAAGCGCCGTTTTTCTTTGCCGTTTTTTTCATTACAGTTTCTTTTCCATGTGCATACGCGAGACTTGCAGTCCCATTTTGCGGTAGAATTCTATAGCGGGCTCGTTGAACGACCAGACGTTCAAGTCTATTCGCTCACAGCCCGTCTCTTTTCCTATCCTCTCCGCCTCTTTGAAAAGCGCGGTGCCGACGCCTTTATGGGCTTCGGTCTCCTTTACGCAGATGTCGTCTATATAAAGCGTTTTCATGCACCTTATATGCGGGTGCGGCGTCTCGTCTTTTATCTCCGCTATCATGTAGCCTTTGACCTCGCCGTTTTCCGTCGCCGTGACTATACGCGTGTTCTCGTCGTCTATCAGCCGGCAAACGTCTTCCTCGTCATATTTCGGCATATCCGATATAAACACGTCCGGTCTGCCTTTTCTGTGCACCGCGCATATGTATTTCAACAGCTCTACTATCTGTTTTGCTTCCTCTTTTTTCGCGTACGCTATTTTTATCACTTTATTTTTCTTCTCTTCTCTTCAAGCTTCTTCTTTTTTCTCTTGTAAATAATATAGGCGCGCAGATACATAATGCCGTACGCCGCGGCGGCGAGCGTTACTATTACTATCGTCACAATTATTACGGTTTTAACGACCGAGCCGAAAGACGTTCCGCCTCCGGCTTCTATAAGCGAAATGCCGTTTACGAGCAGCTTATATTCGCCGTTATCGGAATCCTTATGCGGCTTTACCCAGACGCTTACGCGTCCGACGTTCTGCTTACAAACCGATTTATATTCCGTCAAGTCGAAATACAGTCTGTAATACTGTCCGAGCGTTACGGCGGCGATACCCTCGTATATCACGTCGACGCCGTTTTCATCCTTGCCGATGAAACGGAGCATAACGTCGGCGACGCCCGATTTATCCGCCATATCGAGTTTCATATCGAGCACCGCGTATTCCGCGCCCGAAATATCCGCGTCCATATTTGACGATACGCCTCTGTATTCCGGTAAAGGCGCCGCGTTAAGCTCCGCGGTCAGCGAATACTCCGAGCCGTATTTTTCCTCCGCCTGCTTATCGTTTTCCGTAGTGATCAGGCGCGCGTTTTCGGACGGGTAGAACGTAAGCTCGGATCTATTGAAGTCCGTCAAACGCTTATACGCGCCCTTGTCGGCCTCCGGCGCCTCTGTCGACGCGGAGCCGGATATCACAGTCCTACACGACGTACGCGAAGCGTTGTAGCCGGACACCTCCTCGCCCCACGATATAAGACCGTAATACGAAAGGTACGGCTCCGTTATGACGGACGAATAATCGGTGTCTATGTACCTTACCACTCTGTAAATATTCTTCTGCTCGGACGCGGTGTTCTCCGTTCCCTGCTCTCTTACGTACAGTCCGAGATCAGCGCCGTCCTTCGCGTCGTCAACGTGGCGGGCGTAGATGATCGCCTCTATCTGCTCGTTCGCCTCCGCCTTGTAGTACGCAAGGCTGTACGCCGCCGCCTGGGCTTTCTGCTCGTCCGCGGAATTGCTGCCGGACGTATAGCTTATCTCGCCTATGATCACCGGTCTTCTCTGCCCGTTATAAAGATACGCGGGCTGTGACAACAGCGACGTCAGTATGTTTATGTTGTCCATGGTGACGTATTTCGCGTCGTAGCTGTACTCGGAGCCCTCCGCGCCGTGGAAATCCGCCTTGTTTCTGTCTATATTGTACGGGTCGACCGATACCCTCCACGGGATATCGCCGCCGTTCTTTATATTGTCCGCCAGGTGCGACAAAAAATCGAGAACTGAAAAGTCGAGCATCGGGTCGGCGTTCGAATCGGACGACGGTTTATTGAAGTTGTTTGCGAGAGAAACGTATATACCGGCGTTTGAATAAACCGATCGCGCCGCCGAATCGACGATCCTCAGCGCTTTTGCGTAGACCTCCGTATATTCGTTTAACGACATAGGACCCGCGCTGTTCTTATATCTGTTTGAGTTTACCTCCGTACCTAAGATGAAATTCCCGCAGAAGCCCACGCGGTCGGCCGACGTGTATTTTTCGGTCAGATACGATACGAACGCGAAAAGCGTGCTGCACGCCTGCTTTGAATACGTGTTTATCGCAAAGCCGTCCGCGCCGGCGTCGGCTTTATCAAAATACAGATACTCCGGCTGGCCGTCCTGACGCTTTGTCAGAACGAGCTGGAGATATACGCGTATCCCGGCTTCGCTGTACGTTTTTACCATGTGGTCGAGCAGCGCGGTTTTGTTCTTGTCAAAATAATACGCAAGACCGCCCGATCTGTACGTCACGGAATTTGCGGCGCTTGTCAGTATATATTCGTTAAGCGGGACCTTTATGACGGCGTGAGATACGCCGAGAAGCTGCGCGTCGGCGAAAAGCGATATATCAAGTCCCTTTTTGCTTTTTACCGAGGGCTGCTCGTAAGTGTTTTCCGCGTCTATGTCCTGATTCGGGATATACGCGTAATTCGTCGCCGCCGTGTAGCCCGAGCCGCTTTCGTACGCCAAAACGTACGCGCAGCGCCTGTTGTCCGATAAAGACACCTGATGGGAAATATTCTTTCTCGCCTTTATGTTCTTTTCAAGCGCCGGCGTGTCGCCGATGTTCTCACCCGGCAAGACGGCGAAAAGCGAAAGGCTTAATTCCTTGTACGTCTGTATATCCGACTGCGAAAACGTGCCCGTGATCTGGACGTACTGACCGTTTTTGCTGATCTGTGCAGAGATATGCGTAGTATCGTCAGCCGCCGCAGGCGCCGCCGCTAAAAGCGGCAGCAGCATGACGACGGCTAAAACGGCTGATATTATTTTCTTTTTCATTTTTCCGCCGCGGCGACTATCGCGGCAAATTTAGAAGCAACGAGGGACGCGCCGCCGATAAGACCGCCGTCAACGTTGTATTTTGCAAGAAGGTCCGCGGCGTTCTTTTCGTTCATGGAGCCGCCGTACTGTACCGTGAGAGCCTCCGCCGCGTCGTGACCGTAAAGCGCCTCGACCGTCTTTCTGACTACGCCGTTGCCCTCGTCCGCCTGCTCGGGCGTGGCAACTCTGCCGGTGCCGATAGCCCACACGGGCTCGTACGCGATTATGACGTTCTTCAGCTGCTCCGCGGTAACGCCCTGAAGCGCGATCTTCGTCTGCATGGAAAGTATCTCATCCGTTATGCCGAGATCTCTCTGCTCCAACACCTCGCCCACGCAGAGTATGACTTTAAGTCCGGCGTTCAGCGCCGCTAAAACTCTCTTGTTCACGGTCGCGTCCGTCTCGCCGAAATACTGTCTTCTCTCGCTGTGTCCGATTATTACGTATTCAACGCCGCAGGAGAGCAGCATTTTTGCGGATATTTCACCGGTGAAAGCGCCTTTTTCCTCAAAATGGACGTTTTCCGCGCCTATTTTGATCCTCGATCCCTTCGCAGCCGCCTTTGCCGCGGGAATATCTATCGCGGGCACGCAAAGCACAACGTCGCAGGCTCTTCTGCCCTTTATCATCGGGCGCAGCTCCTTTATCATCGCCGCCGCCTTGTCGGGCGTCATATTCATCTTCCAGTTACCGGCTATAACGGTTCTTCTTTTTCTTCTGTTCATAATAAAACCTCTCAATTTAATGTTTTCTTTATAATACCCGAAGGGCAATTCATGAGCCGAAGGCTCAATTAATGCCGTCAGGCAATTCATGAGCCGAAGGCTCAATTCATAC
>CADBSB010000037.1 GCA_902797235.1 uncultured Ruminococcus sp.
CTCCGACGAGCCCGTTACCTACATCGCCGCGGCGTTATCGCCCGCGGAGGTAAAGAGCATAGAGTTTGACGGCGAGCGCTCCGCAAAGATCACGGTCGCCGCGGATCAGCTCTCGCTCGCGATCGGCAAGGAGGGTCAGAACGCGCGTCTTGCCGCCAAACTGACCGGATGCAAGATAGATATAAGAGCCGAACAATGAAAACACCGAAAAAACCGCCCATGCGTCACTGCACGGGCTGCGGCGCGGAGCTGCCGAAGGGCGAGCTCATACGCGTGCTCCGCTCTCCCGAGGGCGTCATTTCGATAGACGAGACGGGCAAGGGCGCGGGACGCGGCGCGTATCTGTGCAAAAAAGCGTCGTGCCTGCAAAAAGCGAGAAAGTCGGGCAAGCTGCACAGATCGCTCAATACCGTAATATCCGATGAAATCTACGAAAAATTGCAGGAGCAGATAAACAGTGTCAAATAACAGGATACTTTCATATCTCGGGCTTTGCAGAAAAGCGGGAAAGCTTGTATGCGGCACGGATATGGCGACAGATGCGATAAGACACGGAAAAGTTGTTCTGGCGCTCACGTCGTCCGACGCTTCCGAAAACACCGTGAAGCGCATATCGGACTGCTGTAAATTCAGGGGCGTTGAGTACATCTCTCTTCCATGCACCTGCGCAGAGGTCGGATCGGCTCTCGGAAAGACCGGCACCATCGCGGCGGTATGCACGGCGGACGAGAATTTTGCACAGATGATAAAAAAATCGCTTACCGCAAAATAAACACTTCAAGAACAGCACAATTTCATATGAAAGGAACCGCGGCGTATCCGATACGGCGCGGTAAGGGGATAATATGATAGCAAACGCACAGTATAAAATAAACGCAATAGCAAAGGACCTGGGGCTTAAAAATACGGATATTTTAAGTATTTTGAAAGCTCACCCGGGTGAGGGCGCGGCGCGCACCTCGTCGATCGACGAGGAGGACTTTGCCGTTATTTTCGAGGTATTGACGTCCGAAAATCAGATAAACGGTCTGGCGGACTACCTCGCGGGCAAGGTCGACGTGGCGCCTGAGCACCGCCCGAAGCCGAAGCCCAAGAAAAAGGTCGAGGAAAAGCCCAAAGCCGAGGAAAAGCCGGCAGAGGAGAAAAAACCGGAAAAGCCCGAAAAGACAGAGGTCAAAACGGAACAGAAGCCCGAGCAGAAGCAGAAGCCGGAGATCAAAGATAAGCCGAAGGATAAGCCCGAGCAGACAAAGCAGCAGCCGCAGACGAGAGTTGAGCAGTTCCGTCAGCAGCAGCAAAAGCAGCAGAGCCAGAAGCCGAAACAGGATAAGCAGCGTGAGAAACGTCCGAACGAAAAGGAAAGACAGTCGAAGATCATCACGCAGAGCGGCGGCGGCCACGGCGACACAACGCCCGTAAAGTCGAAGACGAGGATCATAGACACAAGATCCGCAAACGTCGATCTCGGCAAGTACGACGAGCATCTTGACAGCTTTATCTCCGAGCGCGACAGCAGCAATTTCAGCAAGGACCGCCAGAAGATAAAGAAAAAGAACGAAAAACAGGCCGAAAAAGGCACGAAGATAAAGACCGAGCGCGAAAAAGAGCTTGAGCGCAAGGAAAAGAAAAAACGCGAGGTTTTCGAAAACGCGAAGCACGCTCAGCTCCACGTTCAGATACCCGATTTCATAACCGTGGGAGAGCTGGCGTCGCGTCTTAAAGTCACGGCGGCGGAGGTCGTAAAGCGCCTCATGCTCATGGGCTCGATGCTGACGGTAAACGACACGGTCGATTACGATACCGCGTACCTCATAGCCGACGATCTCGGCGCCGTGGTGACGAAGGAAGTCGTCGTCACGATAGAGGAAAAGCTGTTTGACGAGACCGAGGACACGCCGGATCAGTTAAAGGAAAGAGCTCCGGTAGTCTGCGTTATGGGTCACGTCGACCACGGTAAAACTTCTCTGCTCGACGCCATACGCCACACACACGTTACAAAGGGCGAGGCGGGCGGTATAACGCAGCACATAGGCGCCTACCGCGTAAGGATCAACGGACGCGACATCACGTTCCTTGACACGCCGGGACACGAGGCGTTCACCGCCATGCGTCTGCGCGGCGCGATGGCGACTGATATAGCCGTTATAGTCGTGGCGGCGGACGACGGTATCATGCCGCAGACGGTGGAGGCGATAAATCACGCCAAAGCCGCGGGCGTAACGATAATAATAGCTATAAACAAGATGGATAAGCCGCACGCCAATCCCGATCAGGTAAAGCAGGAGCTTATGAAGTACGACCTCGTTCCCGAGGAATGGGGCGGCGACATAATCTGCGTACCCGTATCGGCTCTGACCGGCATGGGCATAAACGATCTGCTTGAAAACATACTCCTCGTGGCGGACGTAAAGGAGCTGAAAGCAAACCCGAACAGAGCCGCGAAGGGTATAGTCATAGAATCGCGTCTTGACCGCGGCAAAGGTCCGGTCGCGACCGTGCTCGTACAGAACGGTACGCTCAACAGCGGCGACGTCGTTATAGCCGGCACGGCGGTCGGCCGTATCCGCGCGATGAAGAACGACAGAGGCGAAAACGTAAAGACCGCCGGTCCCTCCGTCCCCGTGGAGATCACAGGTCTTTCCGACGTTCCCTCCGCCGGCGACACGTTTGACGCGGTAGCGGACGAACGCATGGCGCGCGAGCTTGCCGAACAGCGCAAGGCGAAGGAAAAGGAAGCCGAGCTCGGCAGCAGGACGAGAGCGACGCTCGAGGACTTTATGTCGGACGAACGCGCGGGCATGAAGGAGCTGAAGCTGATCGTCAAAGCGGACGTCGGCGGTTCTGCCGAGGCGGTCTGCGCTTCCCTGTCGAAATTGCAGAATGAAGAAGTCCGCGTAAAGATCATACACAAGGCCGTGGGCGGCATAATCGAGGGCGATGTAATGCTCGCCGCCGCGTCCGACGCCATAATCATAGGCTTCAACGTAACAGCCGACAGAACGGCGAGAGAGTCCGCAAAGGCGCAGGGCGTGGAGATACGCACCTATACCGTAATATACAACTGTATAGAAGAGGTAGAGGCCGCCATGAACGGAATGCTGGCGCCGAAGTACCGCGAGAGCATCATAGGTCACGCGGAGGTAAGGCAGACGATACACGTACCGTCCGTCGGCACTATCGCCGGCTCGTATATACTCGACGGCAAGGTGACGAACAAATCCTATATACGCGTCCTGCGTGATTCCGTCATCATATTCGAGGACAGGATCTCGTCCTTAAAGCGTTTCAAGGACGACGTCAAGGAGGTAAACTCCGGTTACGAATGCGGTATAGGGCTTGAAAAGTTCAACGACATACGCGAGGGCGACGTGCTTGAAGCGTATATCAACGAAGAAATAAAAAGATAAACGACAACTCCCTGTTTTTGTAAATAGAAAACAGGGAGTTGTTAAAAGGAGCGTTTGATGAATAACAGATCGAAGCGATTTTTAAGTGTGTTTGCCGCGCTTGTCATTTTATCTTCCTTTATATCCGCTGTCCCGGCGCACGCGGGATCGGGAAAAATACCGACGCATACGATAATGCTTTACGGCGTCGGTTCTGATCTTGAGGGCGACAACGGCTGTCTGACATACAATTTATATCAGATCATGAGAAGCGTTTATAATGAAAACGCTGATATTATCGTCATGACGGGCGGCGCGAAAAAGTGGCATATGCCGTCCGAATTTCTCTCCGGTGCGGACGTGATATCGACAGAGTACAACCAGATATGGCGGGTAAGAGGTAAAGGCGACGGCGAAAATCACGGTATGATGACGCTGCTCCGGGAAAAAGGACTTGACGGACTTGAAGACGCCCTGATGTCAGACAAAGATACGCTCACCGGATTTATGGATTACTGCTATGAAAACTATCCCGCAGACAGATACGACGTCATAATGTGGGATCACGGCGGCGGTCCCGTGCGCGGCTTCGGTGCCGATGAACGCGGAGGAATCTTAAGCATAAGCGATATGTACGACGCGTTCTCCGCCTGCAGGCTGATAAAGGACGGCAAAAGATTTGAGATACTTGATTTTGACGCGTGCCTTATGTGCACCGCCGAGGTCATCGCCGCGCTCGGCGGATTTGCCGATTATTTCGTCGGCTCGGCCGAGACGGAGCCGAGCGCCGGTCAGGAGTATTTCAGCTGGCTCACTTCTCTGCGTCTCGAACCGTATGCAGACGGCGCAAAGCTTGCGTCGTACATAGTAGAAAGTACGTTGTTATACTATAATCACAACGACAGCGAATACGCGCAGGACGTGACGCTTGCCGCGATCGACACAAAAAAATTCAGAGAGCAGGTACTGCCCGGGCTTTTAACGATAGAGGATATACTCATTTCCGAGGCGAAGACGAAGAGCGATAAAAACGGCAGGTATAATTTCTATGACGAGCTGTATTCGCTTTACGGCGCGTACGATTACGATTACGGCGACTGGTCGCTGTATGATCTTTACGATCTGCTCTGCGCTCTGAGCGTCACGCAGACGGAGTTTACAAATGCTGACGACGAGCAGATAAGTACGCTGTCCAACGCCTACACCGACGCGGCGATGGCGCTTGTAAATACGCTGTCCGACAAAGACGTCGTATTTGCCGAAACGACGAAAAACCTGAAAAAAGCAAAGTACATCGACTGCACGAGAAGCGCTTCGGGCGAGCTGATCTGGCCTGAGGTCGATACCGTGGACGTATATCCCGGCTGTATCAGCATCTACTTCGGCACGCATTATATCTACGAAACGAACAGATATGTAAAGGAAGCCGCAAAGCTGATAAACAGACTGCCGGACGGCGATGCAAAGGAATTCATAAAGAAAAATTCCGCCTCCGCCGCGCTTTATACGCTTATTTCATTTTTCGGATACCGCACCGGTATGATCGCGGATGACAGCGAACCGTATGATTACGGTGCGATAAGAGAATATCTCAACGGTATCTTTTCCGAAGACGTATTTCTGACGCTGTTCTCCGCTCTCGTTGACGCGGGCGAATTTGAGAGCGTCGCCGATGCGGAAACGTATCTTTCAGAAATATTCGATCAGCAGAAAAACGAAGGCATAAAAAAGGAAAACGTTACCGTAAAGCAGATAAGATCCGACGGAGAATCTATCGGACAGTATCAGGTCACGGTCTCAAACACGTCTTTACAGGCTATGAGAAACGTCTATTCCTCCGTCACTGCCGAAAGCAGGATTATCGACAGCGAAGATTTCAGGGATATGCTGACTCTTACATACGGCGAGCCGATGACCGGCGATATAAACGATATGTTCATGTACGGCATTAACGTAAACGTCCTGTCCGATCGCGGAACCGTCAAGATCGCGGAGTATTTTGACGAATACACGGACAGCGACCCGACGGTGAAGCGCCGGATCTATTCGTCCGACACCTCTGTGCGTATCCTCAACGACGCGAACAGCAAGGTGCTCGTAATGTACGACGCAGATAACAACGCGCATCTGTGCGACGTGTATTACAGCGACGGCGCAAAACAGAAAGCGACGGTGCCGGTGATCATATACAGCGAATTGTTTGAAGAAACGTTTGCGGCTTTTCTTATAATATCGGATAAGTCCGACGGCTGGTCGATAGACGGGCTTGCGTTTTCAGACGATGAAATAGTTGAGCGAACTTATATGCCGCTCGAAGACGAAATGTTTTTCGGAGCCGTATGCGCGCCCTGCACATTGACCACGGATTACGAAAATTATATAACGACGTTCATCCCGCTCTGCGAATTCATACCCGTTGACTGTGAGCGCGGCGACTGGGGCATATCTTTCGGGTACGAAATGTTATCGGACGTACCGGACGTCAAAACGTACAAAAACGAGTACTATATAGAAGACGTTTACGGCAGCCGTATTTACATTACCGATTTGGTCAGACAGGCGGACACGGCGGCGGAGAACGGCGATTACGTCATATGGATAAATAACGCCGATGTGACAATAGACGACGCGGTGTATAACGGAAGACGGCAGCGCCCCGGGGTGACGGCGATCGCGGACGGAAAAACGCTTGTCGAAGGCATAGATTATAAAATATTTTATGACGAAAGAGTCGCACCCGACCTTTACTCCGCACTGCTGATGGGAACAGGCGATTGTTTCGGATTTGTTTTCGGATCATATAATATAACACCGTACGAATACGAGCACGATCCGATGGAAAACGAAAGCGCGGCGGCGGATATAGAAAGAGACGACAACGCGATATACGGCTACCGTCCGACAAGCACGGGCAGCCTGAAAATGTATGCGAACTACGACTGGAGCGACCCCGACGCAGTCGAGGCCGCGCGGAAGGAGCGCATAGATTATCACAAGAACATCGAATCGATGTACGAAATGCTTGAAAAGATGAAAGCCGAGGGCAAAACCGTTGAGGAGATCGCTCGCGCCCTGAGTACGGAGCGCAACAGAATACGCCTTGACGCGTATAGGGATAAACCGGAGGAGCTTGAACAGCTGAAACAAAGAAACCTTGAAAAGTACGGACACGAGGAAGGCCCATTGCCCGATGAGCTGTACGAAAAATACGGCTCGTGGGTGACAGTCGCGGAAAAGGCGTTCAGCCCCAACCGCGGAATGGACGCGTGCCTCGGACTTTACGACGAATACTATTCCGTGTATCAGTCGATTTACGGATTATTCGACGAGCCGGAAACCGACCCCGTCTCCCCTCCCACCTCTGACGCTTATATCGCACCCTGCGTGATAATTATGACCTTAGCGCTTGCGGTGTCGCTCATACTTATAAAAAAGAAAGCAAAGGCTTAAATCAAAAACGGACTGATGCAAAGCAGTCCGTTTTTGATTTAAACCCGGCAAAGCTGAATTTCCGCTTTGCGGAACATTTCACTTTAAACGAAAAAAGCCGCCATATTCGGCAGCTTTTTTCATTTAAAATCTTACGCCCACGGATTGGTGCTTTCGCAGGGACGGATACCGGAGAGTATGAACTGCTCCCACAGATACCATTTGCCGTCCTTCGTCATACGGAGCTGTACGTATCTCGGGGAATCAGCGCCGCCGGACGTTAAGAATATTTTTGCGTACCCCTCGTTATCGTAAGAATAGGGGTTCTCGCTCGCCTTTATCGTATAGGGCTCTGACGGTGTGTAGTCGTTTCCGGGTACAGCGCCTACGAAGTAAGATCTCGGAACGTAATCCGCATCCATGAATCTGTCCTTTATAAAGGATTTATCATAAGCGGACAGAGGTCTCGGTCCGCGGAGGAAATCGAGCATCTTGAGCGAAAGCTCTTTATCCTGCGGATAGAAGCAAAGCGCAAGTACTGTAAGCGCCGCCGTGTCGAACGGGGTCTGAAGCTGTGCCTGCGGAAGCGCGACGAACTCTTCATACGTATCGGGAAGCTTATCGAAAACCACGTCGACCGTTCTGTTTCCGCCGCTTACCGCGTTCTTTGCCGCCTCGGCGGCTTTGTTTTTAATGTTGTCAAAAAGTCCCATGTTTTTTACCTCCATTTAATTTATTGATACCATTATATCATATTTTTCAATATTTTCAATTATCACAAGTGACTATTTTAGCCGATATAACGAAAACTGAGCCTTCCCATGGGCAAACTTCTGCCGGAAACGTAGTAATCCATGATATCCTCGGGGTGCTCTACGCCGTCCGCGACCTTGAAATAGATATTCGCTCTGCCTGCTATTCCGAGCGTCTCCTTCGGTATCTTTACCTGTAAGATATTGCCGGACATATAGTACACGCCCTCTCCCGCGGACGTTCCCGAAAAATCCGCGCTCAGCTTTTCGACTGTCGTCCTGCCGTTTTTCGCGCCGCGGTTTATTACGTATTCATAACCGCACCAGCCGTCAAGCGACAGGTCGCCTATGCCGATAAATATATTCATCCAGCCGGTGTCGTTTTCTTCACGTTCGGCTATAACGTCGTCGGTCTTTATATAAAAGTACAGGTGCGTTTCGCTCTCGGTCACTCTTATTTCGTAAATATTGTTTCTCGCGGCGGGCTGTTCGTAAGTTATCGACGGTATAGCGCCGATGTAGGAGCGCGGCGAATTGTCGCGCCCGATGCTCCTGAACACGGCCTTGACCTTGTTCCACTCCGTCGTGTCCTCTATCATCGGAATATTCACCTCGACTGTCTTGACCCTCGCCTCGCCGACGCTTGTGTTCTTATATCTTCTTATGTTGTCGCAAAGCTGTAAATAGAAATTATCCTCATATTCGTCCGCGGTCATTTCGCTGTCGCGTGAGAATTCGCCGTTGCACTGGTCTACCAGCGCGTACTCTCCGTTATACTCGAATTTCGTGGCGACCCACTCGTTCCAGCCGGTGACGAATATCATATCCGTATCGGCTTCAAGCGCTGTATCCCAGTTGCTCTGGAAATACGTTCCCTTCGGCGCGTCTTCCGTAATATTTCTCTGCTCCGTCACGGACCAGCCGCGCCCGAAGTTGAGCGCGCCCTGCGTTAAGGACGCCGACATCGGGATAGCGGGGTGAGAGGCGACCGCCACGTTTATAACGTCGCCGTGCACGGGCGACGGGTACTGCCATTCGACCCACGGCACGCTGTCCTTGTACGTTGTATACTCGCTCGGCCATTCGGGGCGCTTGAACGAGAAGAAATTGAGGATCTCAGATGATAATTTGCCCGGCTTGTAACCGTCCGCGCCCGTCGCGGCTCTATCCTGCGACGGATTCTTGTACGCTACTATAAGCGGTTTATCCTTGTAATAATACCAGGATTCCTTATAAAGCCCCTTGCTGTAAATATTCTCATACAGCTTATTGACTATGTTCGTTGAATATGAATGAGTGTAAAACGCCACCTCGGGCACGTTCTCCCAGCCCTGCTCCTTCAGAGCGCAGATCTCGCGCATTATTATCGGGTACACGCTGTCGTAGGTGACGGCGTTCGTCACGTCAAAGCATAGGAAATCAACGCCTGCCGCCGAAAGAAGCTGCAAGTGACGGCGTATGACCCATACGTCCATGCTGTTGTAATAGCCGTAAAGCGGTTCCGACCAGAAATAGCCGGCGCCCGCGGGGGCTATGCTTTCATCGAGCGCGTCGAGCGAGAACATGAGCTCAAGCCCGTTTTCCATTTGAAGTATCTTTGTGGTATCGTAAATTTTATCCGAATACTGATTCAGATGCTGGCCGAGCGTCAGAAAATAGAATATACCTACCTGTCTGTCCTTGTCCGTCTTCGGTACTGACGCGTCAAAGCTCCTGCCGAGCTGATCTATACCTACTATATAATTGGTTGAGAAGCCGTTGTTATAATAATCCTTTGCGTTTATATACACGGTATCATCCTCCTCGGGCGGTTTTTCCGTTTCAGTTGTTTTTGCCGTCGTCTCCGTTTCGGTTACGGGCGGGTTTTCATTATCGCAGCCGAACAGCAGCGGGAGCGTGAATACGATACATAATATAAATATAATTATTTTTTTCATTATATATCCCCCCTTACAGCCTTTCGTCGTCCGGCTTTTTGCCTTTTGTTATAAACACTATAAGCACGGCGCAGACGGCGACCGCGGCGACAATCGCGACAATAATGATGATCGTTTTCGTACTGCCGCCGGTGCTATGCTCCGCCTTTGTCGTCGCGGGGCTTGTGTCAATATCTATCGTCTCGCGCTCCGTTTCGGTCTCAGATTCGTATTCGGTGACTATTTTGATCGAATACGCGGCGGATTTTTTGCCGTAGTTGACCGTTAAGAGCTTTACACCGACCGTGGAATTGTCAAAGCCCTCAACCATATCGGCGGTTATCTTTACGTCCTCTTTTACGCCGTTGTCGTACGTTATTTCAAGGAACATATCGGATAAATCGAGCGGCTCACCTATAAGGTACTGGTATTTTTCCGGCTGTGTTTTTATATCCACGCGCTTTACATCGAGCGGCGCCTTTGTTTCCTCCGGTTCCTTTTCGTACTCGGTTATACTGACGTTGTCAATAGTGGCGTCGTTTATGCGCATACCGAAGGCGACGGTGGAAAAATCGGCTGAAATACGGCAGTTCAAGACTGTTTTTATAATGTTTCCGTCCGCGTCGTATATATCGGCTTTCGTATAAAGCTTGTATGCCGACATAAAATCAAGCTCCGACGGCTCGGACATTTTTACGGTGCAGACAAGCTTGTCGGCGACGAGTATCTTTACCTCTTTCCCGTCGTCCTCAAACGTCAGCTTTGCAAACTCTCCGCTCATATCGACGCCGGTCTCGATCATCGTCTTATCGGTGCCTATACCCTTTGCCTGCTCGCCGTCCGCGGTCTTGATACATACCATTATGCTTTTGCCGCGCGGGATCACGTATATGCCCGTCGCGCCTATGCCCTCGTTATCCGCGTCGCCCTTATCGGTTTTTATCCCGTCGTGCTCAAAATACGAAACGCCCGACAGATATTCGCCCGTTGTGCGGACGAAGATGCCGAAAAACTGCGAGCCCGGCGATTTTACGTCAGTCTCGAAAACGTAGGGACCCGTCAGTTGACGCTGACAGATAAGCTCCGCAAAGGGCGCGAAACGGAGCGTGCCGTTTTCCCCGTGCGTCTCATACTGCGTCGCCTGCACGGCTTTCCAGCCGTCGCCGAAGCCTTTGTACTCGGTAAACGAAACTTTTTCGCTTAAATCGTTAAAATCAAGCTCCGTGTGATACGTGACGGTTTTCTCCTCAGCCGATGCGCCAACGGCAAGCGTGAGCGACAGCGCGAGAAGAAGGATCATGATAAAAACTTTTTTCAAAACTCTACTCCTTTCATTTAGCCCTTACGAGCTTTTTCCTGTAAATATTGAGCCAAAAGTACACGCCGGAGCCGGCAAACATAAGGATCGCAAACAATAGACACGTGTTTTTTGAGGACTTGTAGCCTTCTGCAAGCTCCGCCGCGCCTTTATCGGGATCAAGATACTCGGTATCTTTGATTTTCAGCCCGATAACCTCACGGCTTTTTTCTCTCCGTATATTCAGTTTTACAAACTCTATATATGTGACCGTGACGTCGCCCTTTGCATTCAGCTCGTCGACTATCGGCTGTACCGACTCAAACGCGGCGCTTTGGAACCGTTTTGTCGGAGCCTTGTACGTAACGCCGTTTATCGAGAATTGTACGGTCGGCGTCGTGCGGTGGCTGTAACCGAATTCGGCGGAATTTTCGTCTATCGGTCCGTATACTACCTCGCGCACGCCGTTTTTTACCTGATCGTAAAACGAATTATAGTATAAAAATCCGTACAGCAAAACAAGCGAAATGCAGACAAGAAAGATAAAAACCGACGTTTCGCTGAACATCCTGTTTTTTTCGGCCTTCTTTTCGTCACCGTTATTGCTTTTGTTTTTACTCATTTTATTCAACGCGGGCGTTATAGATCACACCCTCGAATATGCCGAGAGCGACGGTAGTGTCCTCTTTCAGCTCAAAATCGAGCTTTACGTCCGTCTTTTCCTTTTCGTCAAAGTAATCTTCGGCGAAAACCGCGAAATCGAGGGCGTCCTCGGCAAAAACTCTGCCCTTCCCTTTTACCGTCACGGTCAGCGTGTGCTTTCCCTTTTCAAGATACAAGCCCTGATAAAGTCTTCCGGCGCCGACGTACGCGCAGTTTTTGTCAAACCACACGTCGCCTTCCTCCGTCCAGAACGTGCGTCCGAGCGAAAAGTCGGAATTCTGGAAATACGACGCGGACTTTATCGGCGTGTCGGATAAGAAATTCGTCGGTTTTATGCAGAGAAGATCCGTCGGCGAGCGGTATTCGTTATTGAAGATGCGTACGTTTTTGACGGGCGACCAGTCGTCCGTTTCCGTATTGTCAAACGGCATTTTGCCGTTATAGGGGTTGTCGGGCCACGTGCCGACGGCGTAGCCGCCCTGCAAAACGCAGTCGTAAACGTTTACGTTATATATCTCCGTGCGCTCCGTTATCGGGTCGTCGGAGCCCCAGGTGATAAAGCAGATAGCCTTGCCGCCGCCGGAATTGAGATAGCAGTGCGCGACCTCTATATCGTGCGGCGCGTTTATCATGCCGGGCGTCGCCCACCACCACAAAATGCCGCGCGGGTCGTTGTACGACGACGTCATGACTATCGCGTCGTCGTTCGATTCAAAGAAACAGCGTTCCACCTTCATATGGTTCGAGCCGCAGCCGAAGCTGAAGCCGTCGCCCGAAACGCATTTCACCTCGTGCAGCTTTACGTTTGCGATATATCCGTTTTTGCACGCGCCGAAATCCGTGTGGTAGTTGTTCGCTCTTACTATCTGCACGTCGCTCATCTCAAAATTCTCAACGCCGATGAAAGCGACGGAAATACAGTGTATCCTGTCCTGACAGTTGTTCGGGTACCAGCCTATACGCCTCTCCTCGCTGCCCGTGTCCATACTGCGTATCTTGCCGCCGCCCGTCAGCTTGATATTCTTCACACAGCGGGCGTAGATTAAGGGCCACGTCGCGACGTGGAGCGCGTGCGTCCAGTTTATGTCGCGCATAGGCACGTCGTGACCGTAGAATACGTCGTATTTATAATCGGAATCCGTCTGCGACTGCCAGAGCACCGCGCCCTCGTCTATATGCAGATCGACAAACGATCTCATCAGGATATGCGTAATTATATATCTGCCCGTGTTGTGCGCGGGTATCACTACCCTGCCGCCGCCGTGTTCGTTCACGTCGTCTATTGCAGCCTGTATCGCGTCCGTGTCGTCCGTGAATGCGTCGGCTTTCGCGCCGAAATCGAGAACGGAAACGGTATAATCCGGCAGATCGAATTTATAGGGATTGGACGCAAAATCCTTGTAGTTTTCTATATAAAACCTCGGCGCCACGCGTATCTCGCCCTTTTCATCCGTCAAAGTTGCGATGAACTGCGAGGTAAGGCGCGTGAGCGTTCCGCGCATGAACGGGAACACCGCCGTGTTGACGCCCGCTTTGACATCCGCCTCGTATAAGACCGTCAGATCCTTCACGTCGTCGAAAACGTTATACATAAACGTCTCGTAAACGCGGAGCCTGCCGTCACTTTTCACGTTCATTTTCGCGGCGACGTTCTGCCCGTCCGATATGCAGGATATGACCTCGCCCGCATAATCGTATATCGGGTCCTCCTCCTCGGGCGTCACACGCCGGACGGTTATACTGCCCGAGCCTTCAAGCATTTCAAGCTTAAAGCCCGCAAGTCTGTCCTTCGCCGTAGGCAGATCGGATAAATTGAAGAAATAAGCCTTGAAATCGGATCTCGGCTCTATTTCAAACTCCTTGCTCTTGTCAAGCGTATATTCGCCGTCCTTGTCCGTTACAAACCACAGACGGACTTTTTTGCAGTCGCTTTCGTTTTTAAGTACGAAAAATAAAGTGTTGCGCAGATCGAGCGGCGCGTTGTATTTCGTATTATGCGCATCCGGGAAATAAGGCGAGGTGATGCTGCCGCCGTTTTCAAATTTAAATTTAAGACCGCCGTCAAAGCTCGTTTTGCCGCCGCGGCATGAAAAGCTCTTCCACGCGCCCGGCACCTCAAAGCCGAGGTCGCAGATCTCGCCGACTGAGACGGAGCCTATCTGATAAAGGCCGTCCCAAAGCTCGTCGCCCTCGTTTTTGACGCCGATCTCAATGGACTTTACGCTGTCCGCACCGTCAAAGCCGCCTATCGTAAACGCGGTGGTGTTCCAGCATTCCGCCAATATCGGCGCCTCACCCTCAAAAATCCCCTTGTCGGAGTAAAGGCGGACGTTGACCCAGTACTGATCGCCCGGCGCGAAGCGCGTGACGTCCGTCGCGACGGTCAGGCACGAATAGCCGGACAGATCGAGCGGCGTGTCGTAGTCGCGCTTGACGGAGCGCAGCTTTCCCGCCCCGACGTTTGCGCACGTGCCCTGCACCGCGCCGGAATTTTCGTAATAGCCCTTGAACGGGGTGTTCCTGAATTTGGTTACGAACTTCGCCTCCGTCGTGTTTTCGCACGCGTAAAAGCCCTCCGCGTCGGATAAAAACGTATGTATCTTCTTTTCGTTCGATAACGGGTATCTCTTTGTAACGGCGTTTTTCAGCATTTCTTAACCTCTCTTGTACGTCGTGCCCTGCGGCGTGTCTATAAGCGTTATGCCTTGCGCGGCAAGCTCCGCTCTTATCGCGTCGGCCTTTGCGTAGTCCTTCGCCTTTTTGGCGGCGGCACGCTCGGCTATTTTAGCTAAAATCTCGGGGTCCGCGTCGTCCTTTTTCTCTTCGGGATAGGGTTTGAGCAGATCGAGCGCCAGGACCTTATCATAATCCGCGATTATCGCGCGCTTCGTCGCGTCGTTTATCTCGGCTTTCAGCACGTCGTAAACTGCGGTCAAGGCGAGCGAGGTAACAAGGTCGTTATCGAGCGCCTCCCTGAATTTTGCTCTGAATTCTTCGAGCGCCGCTTCGTTTACCTCTCCGTCCTCTTTCAGCGCCGCGCACCTCGTGCGGAGCTTTTTGTAAGCCGTGGCGGCGTTTTCAAGCGCCTCGTCCGAGAAGACGAGATTTTTTCTGTAATGGGAGTTTAAGCAGAAATATCTGTATGCGAGCGGGTCGATCCCCTGCTCTTCGAGTACGGAAACCGTAAGGAACTTGCCCGACGATTTGCTCATTTTGCCCGACGCGGTGTTCAAGTGCAGAACATGGAACCAGAAATTGCACCACTTATGACCGAGATACGATTCGGACTGCGCAATTTCATTGGTGTGATGCGGGAACTGGTTGTCTATACCGCCGCAATGGATATCAAGATATTCGCCGCAGTATTTGACCGATATGGCGGAGCACTCTATATGCCAGCCGGGATAGCCGTAGCCCCACGGGCTCTCCCATTTAAGCTCCTGGTCTTCAAATTTCGATTTTGTAAACCATAAAACAAAGTCCGCTTTGTTTTTCTTATTCTCGTCGGCTTCAACGCCCTCGCGTACGCCAACTTCAAGGTCCTCCGCGTCGTGCTCGCCGAAAACGTAGTACCGATCGAGCTTTGACGTGTCGAAATACACGTTGCCGCCCGCCTGATAGGCATAGCCCTTTTCAAGCAGGACCTTTATCATCTCGATAAACTCGGCAATGCAGCCGGTGGCGGGCTGCGTTACGTCCGGGCGTTTTATGTTCAGCTTGTCCGCGTCCGCGAAAAACGCCTTGGTATAGTAATCCGCTATTTCCATAACGGTCTTGTGCTCGCGCTTCGCGCCCTTGAGCATCTTGTCCTCGCCCGTGTCGGCGTCGGACGAAAGATGTCCCACGTCCGTTATGTTCATAACGCGCAGGACGTCGTAGCCCGCGTATTCAAGATAACGGACCAAAATATCCTCCATTATGTACGAGCGAAGATTTCCGATATGCGCAAAGTGATAGACCGTCGGACCGCAGGTATAGATTTTTACTTTGCCCGGCTCATTCGTGTAAAATTCTTCTCTTTTATGTGTTAAGCTGTTATAAAGTATCATTTTTCGTCTCCTGTTCTTTTTCTTCAAGTTTCTTTTCAAGCTCCTCTATCCTCTTGTTGAGTTTACAGAGCTCCTGCGCGACGGGGTCGGGGATATGTATCTGGTCGAGGTCTGACGTACACGATTCCTCCGGTTTTACGCCCTCGCGCTTAACGACGCGCGCCGGCATACCTACGGCGGTGCTGCCCTCGGGTATCTCGTTCAACACCACAGCGCCCGCGGCTATCTTTGAATTGTCGCCGACCTTGAAAGGACCTAACACCTTCGCGCCCGCGCCTATCATGACGTTATTGCCGATCGTCGGGTGGCGTTTGCCGACGTGCTTGCCCGTACCGCCGAGAGTAACGCCCTGGTATATGGTACAGTTGTCGCCTACCTCCGCCGTTTCGCCTATAACGACGCCCGCGCCGTGGTCGATGAACAGGTTTTTGCCTATCTTTGCGGACGGATGTATCTCAATATCGGTAAAGAATTTCGCCGCCTGCGATATGGCGCGCGCCGTCAGCTTGTGGCCGTTTTTATCGAGCCTGTGCGCCACGCGGTAAGCCGCCACGGCGTGAAGTCCCGAGTACAGCAAAAGCACCTCCGCCGGGCTTGACGCCGCGGGGTCGCGCTCCATTATGGAATTTATATCGCTTTTTATATCGTCTATGCCCTCGGATATTTTATCAAATACGCCGGTCACCTTTAAATCCGGATCGGACAAAAACTCAAAGATCTTATCAAGCTTGTTTTCCAAAACGTTTATCTCCTTTAGTCGGTATATATTTATACATTTTATATTATATATCATAAATTGTGATTTGTAAACCTATATTTTTCAAATTTTTGCTTATTTTAAAAAAAATCCCGCCGTATATTATGGTTTTTGTCGGCAAATACTATGCAAAAACGAAAGGAAATATAAAAATGAGCGTTGAACAGCTTAAAAAAGAGACCGGGTGCATGGTCGACAAAATGTGCGCAAAGCTTAATCTGTGCGGCCAGGACCTGACGATAAACCTGCCTTTCATACTCGTATCCTCCGCGCTTATCATAATGCACTGCATGATCGTAAAGCATTTCTGTAACTGCAAAAGGAAATTGAAGCAGAAAATAAAAGAGTTGAAAGAGGAAGAAGAATAAAAAAGCAAAAAACGATGCCGAACGCATCGTTTTTTGCTCAGACTGCAGACAAAGGGTTTTAAGGTATAAGCCTTGAAGCCCTTTTCTGCTGAAAATTCAACGGTAAATTGAAAAAATCAAGAA
>CADBSB010000038.1 GCA_902797235.1 uncultured Ruminococcus sp.
AGAAAAGAGAAAAACAGCGGTATTTGATGGAGCTGTTAACCCATCTTTCGGTTTTCCTTGTATATCAATACCGTTATGATGAAGATTTCAAAGCGTCTACAGAAATAGCGATATCTTTATATGATCTGTTTTTCCCGGGTAATGGATTTATAGGTGATTATTCATTCTGCGTATTATCCGATCTGTACTGCAGAAGGGCAAAATGGCAAACAGATGAGGAAGATATGAAGGGAGCAGAGGAGAGTTTGAAAAGTGCTTTTGAATATGCAAAGAAAGCCGAAAGCCTGAAAGGAGAATATTCATACGACGCCCCCTTGTTTTATCTTTTGAAAGAAGATACTTCAAAATGGTTTGTAACAGGTACAAAAACGAAATCAGAAGAGATAAAGAATATGCTTGAATTGCCGTATTTTGCAAAAGTAAAAGCACTTGATACGTATAAAGAACTGTTTGAAAACAAATAAAGAATTGCGGCTTTAGCCGCGCGCGTCGGCGTCCCCCCCCCACCGCCCGACGCGCTTAAAATTATTATAAAATCAAAACGGACTGCCGATAATTCAGACAGCCCGTTTATTTCATTTTACCTTATATGAAATGCTTGGATTTTCCGAGCATTCGACGGTCACGTCAACCGTTTTTTCGTTTCCGAGCGATACGTTCTTTATACTTATCGTACTTCCGTACAGCTCTTCCGGTATATTCGGCGTGACGGTCAAAGTGTCGGTCCAGGCGTTATAGTCTATGCCGAATAATTCTTCGATTATAAGCTCGATATACTGCGACGCGGTCCAGCCGTAGCGGAGAACGCCCTGACCTTTTCCGGTAGACGGATTGACGAATTCCGCGTAGTTGCCGTTGAACGTCATTACCGTCTGATACGCGATATGCGCGGCTTCCTTTTTAAGTCCGTATTCGTGCAAGCCTTTAGCGATTATCTCGTTTCGAAACGTCCAGATATTCCCGCTCCAGCTCGTCCAGCCCTTGTAATCTCCGGTAGTCTCGCAGAATTCGGGGCTGTCGAACGGCGCTGTGGTTATGCCGTACTTGTTATAATATCCGTATTTTGTATTGTCCTTCAAAACGTCAAGTATGCGGTTTGCGCGGTCCTTCGGCGCGATCCCGCGCTTAAAAACGTCAAACGTGGAATTGTACGGGCGCTCTGTCATAAGATGATCCGTTTTTACGTTTCTTGTGTAATAACAGCCGCTTCTTTCGTCGTACAGCCACTTGTTTATACGCTGTTTAAGCTCGCGGAAAAGCTCGGAATACTTGTATTCGTCACCTTCGTATCCGAGATACCCGGCAAGCTCCTTCAGCACGTCCGCGCCGACGGCGACCTGGACGTTCAAATCGACCTCCGCGTACGTCAGCTGTTCTGTATAGTCGGACGGATCGGTCTCCTCCATTATACCGCAGACGAGTCCCGTGCGCTTGTCGCGCTTTAACGGCGACAGCCACCAGTCAAGATAGCGTGCGAGCATTATATAGATTTTTTCTATATAATCTCTGTCCGTCGTCTTTTTGCAGATACGGTACGCCACGTCGAATATGACGGGAACGGCGCTCAGCTGCTCGTCAAGTTCTCCGACGCGGTCGTTGCCCCAGAGCGGTATACGTCCGTTTTCCTTCTGCACGAGTGTGAAATTATAAAGCGCCTTTTTGCAGAATTCATAATCGAGGTAGCAGTAACCGGAGAGGGTAAGAGAACTGTCGCGCTCCCACCAGCAATGGCCGTACTGGCCGCCCGGACCGAAATACGGATACTTAAACCCGTGGCTCGGCTCCTGCAGGCATTCGGATATTACCGTAAACGCGTCGGCGAACTGATTTTGAGAAATCGAAGGAAAAGTAAGCTCGACCATCACTTTTTACCGAACATCCATTCAAGCGTGTACTGTATGTATTCATCCCAGAATTCCCAACAGTGGACGCCGTCTGATTCTCTGTACGTAAAATCGTAACCGTTATCGGTCAAAACTTTTTTGAATTCCACGTTCTGATCATACAGCCCGTCCTGTTTGCCTATGCCTATGAAAATTTCGGGCTTTACCTTGTCGTCCTTATGCGCTTTTGCAAGCTTTATAAGATCGTCGTCGTCGGGGACCTTGCGGTCCTCGCCGAATATCGCCTCAAACAGCTCCGATCTTTCGCCGCAGAACGCGGAAATGTCAGTTACCGCGGACAAAGCGGAAGCGGCGGCAAATCTGTCCGGGTTGCGCATGGCGATTTTCAGCGCGCCGTAGCCGCCCATTGAAAGGCCGGCGATGAAATTATCCTCGCGCCTGTCGGAAACGTTCAAAAACTCGCAGATACGCGCGGGCAATTCTTTTGCTATATAAGTATAATAATTTCCGCCGTATCTCATATTCGTGTAAAAGCTTCTGTGTCCGTTCGGCATGACTACGCAGATGCCGTACCTTGACGCGTACCTTTCTATGCTCGTCCTGCGCATCCATATCGTATGGTCGTCGGAAAGACCGTGAAGCAGATATAAGACCTTGAATTTCTTGTCGTCCGCTTTATTGCCTATGCCTATCTCGCCGAGAGCGCCTCTCTGCGGTATGACTACGTAGACCTCGCTCTGCATTCCGAGCGCCTCACTGTAAAAATAGATCGGAATAAACGCCATAATAAACCTCCGTGATGATATTTTTACTTTATTATAATATATTTCATCGATATTGTCAAGTAAATACTTGACAACGGGCGGATTTTATTTTATAATATCAAAAAAAAGCATTATCATACGTATATGAACAGAGAAGAAAAAAGGATATTTTATAAAAAGCTGATCGCCCTGACGCTCCCGCTCGCGTTCCAGAGCCTTATGCTCGCCGCGGTCGCGGCGGCGGACGCGTTCATGCTCGGGCGGATCGACCAGGACGCCATGTCCGCCGTGTCGCTTGCGTCACAGATACAGTTCGTACAGAACATGGTCCTGTCCTCCGTCACCGGCGCCGGCGTCATACTCGGCGCACAGTACTGGGGCAAGGGCGACAAAAGGACTATAAACGATATATTCTGCCTTATCTTGCGCATAAACGCGCTCGTTTCCGTTTTGTTTTTTTTGGGCTGCGTGTTTTTCCCGCAGTATCTTATGTATCTTTTCGCGCATGAGGAGGTACTTATCTCAAACGGCGCGGATTATCTGAGGATCGCCGGCTGGTCTTACCTTATGACCGGAATATCTCAGTGTTATCTGTCAATAATGCGTATAAGCGGACACGCGCCGAGGAGCGCGTGGATAAGCTCGGGCGCGGTGCTTCTGAACATAGGACTTAACGCCGTGTTCATCTTCGGGCTTTTCAGTCTGCCGAAGCTCGGCGTAAAGGGCGCGGCTCTCGCAACGCTGACGGCGCGCGCGGTGGAGCTGATATGGGCGGTCTGCTCGTCGTTCGGCAAAACGTTCATACGTCCGGATCTCAAACGGCTGTTCTTCCGCGATAAGCTGTTACAGTCCGATTTCCGGAAATGCTGTTTGCCCGTGCTCGGCGCCTCGCTTTTATGGGGCGTGGGCTTTACCTCGTACACCTCGGTAATGGGGCATCTGGGCGGCGACGCGGCGGCGGCAAACGCCGTGACGTCCGTGGTACGCGACCTTATGTGCTGTATGTGTAACGGCATAGCCGCGGCGGGCGGTATAATCGTCGGCAACCGTTTAGGCGAAGGCGACCTTGAAACGGGCAGAAAATACGGCGATAAGCTTCTTATAATTTCGGTCATCTGCGGGTTCATATCAGCCGTCATAATAATCGCGCTTATCCCGCTCGTGCTCGTCATAGCGGAGCTGACGGAAGAAGCGAAAAAAGATTTAGTCGGCATTATGATAATAATGGCGGTATACATGATAGGACGGTGTATCAATACGATAGTCATAAACGGCGTTTTCGCGTCGGGCGGCGATACAAAATTCGATATGTACAGCCTCGCCGTTTCCATGTGGGGCGTCGCCGTGCCGCTTTCGTTTCTGTCCGCGTTTGTCTTCGGGTGGCATATTTACATCGTTTACGCGTTCACCTGCATCGACGAGCTCGGCAAGATACCGTGGGTAATGTACCACTTCAGAAAGCATAAATGGGTAAAGGATCTGACAAGAGACAGATCAGGTGCAGAAGAAAATAATTAAATATACTAAGGAGGTATATTATGAAATATTCAATCGAGGGAAATCCGTTCCCGGTAGTCATCTGCAATCTTGAAAACGGTGAGAAGATGATCTCCGAGGGCGGCGGCATGAGCTGGATGACGCCGAACATGAAAATGGAGACGTCAAGCAACGGCGGCGCCGGCAAAGCGATAGGCAGACTTTTTGCCGGAGAATCGCTTTTCCAGAACATCTACACTGCGGAAGGCGGTCCCGGACAGATAGCGTTCGCGGCGCATCTTCCCGGCACGATAAAGGCGATACAGATAACGCCGGATAAGCCGATGATAGCGCAGAAAAGCGCTTTCTTAGCGTGTGAGAAGTCGGTCAATCTGTCCGTTCACTTCCAGAAAAAGCTGGGCGCCGGCTTCTTCGGCGGCGAAGGCTTCATCATGCAGAAGCTGACCGGCAACGGCATCGCGTTCGTTGAGGTAGACGGTCACGCCATGGAATACGAGCTTGCGGCGGGTCAGCAGATGATACTGTCCACCGGCTTCCTCGCGCTCATGGAGGCGACCTGCACAATGGATATAGTCACCGTCAAGGGAGCGAAGAACATGCTCCTCGGCGGCGAGGGCTTCTTCAACACGATCGTCACCGGCCCCGGTAAGATCGTCGTTCAGACGATGCCCGCGGCAAATCTCAGAAACGCTTTGAATATCAACGCCGGAAACTGATCTTTATGGAAAACGGGCGCGACGTAAAAGAGTTGATCAAAGGTATCGCGGGATACGTTTTGACCGCGGCTCTTTTCGTCGCGCTCATCATTTTATCCTATAAAGCAGACGCTTATTTTTTTAAATCGCTTCTGCCCGTAAAGCCGGTCGAAACGGCGATCGAAGTGCTGTTTACCGTGACAGTCTACTCGTACGTTTCGAAGCACGCCGGCAAGACCGACCGTAAAAGGCTTATGCGGTATATCCCGATAGCATTGATACCGCTTGTTTTCGCTTTGGCGGCTTTCTTTTACGTTCCGGGCAAGTCAATGACGGTGAACGAAAACGCGGCGACGTGGCTTTTCCTCGTTTTTGTTCCCATGTCGGAGGATCTCGTCCTCTGCGCTCTCGGCTGTACACTGCTTTTACATAAAAATAATATGAAAAGCTCAGGCGTCGTTATAATGCTCATCTGTATGGCACTGCGCGAGGCGGCGCTGTCCGAGGCCTCCGTAAAGATCACGCTTTTATCCGTCCTCGCGTCCGTCATGATCGGATATTTTGAAATATATCTGCATATGAGCACGCATAACGCCCTGTTCTGCGCCTTTTTCCATTTTCTGCTCCACGTTTTCATCAGAGCTCCGCGCCTATATTCAGATCGGAGCTCCCCGTTTTTCGGCGACGACGCGTCCGTTATAATCGGTATCGTTTTTTTGTCCGTCACGTTCGTTCTCGGATTTTATCTGCGCGAGAAGCTGAAAAACGAGGAGATCTACATGGATACATACGATTAGTTGTCGGGCAATTCGAGCTTAACGTAGCCCTGCTCCGATTTGCAGAGCGGACAGACGGTCGGCGCCTCGAGCCCCGTTTCCTCGTGTCCGCAGTTGGAGCATTTCCACTTTACCGGCTCCGCGCGCTTGTACATCGTACCGTCGCACAGCTGCTGTCTTATATTGTTAAGCTGCATCATATGACAGTGCTCCACGGCGGCGACGAGCTCGAACAGCTTTGCCTGCGGCTCAAGTCCCTCCTCGTGCGCGACGGCGGCGTATTCCGCGTATATTTTGACGGATTCATCGTATTCCGTCTGCGCGGCAAGCTCAAGATTTTGCTTTAAATCCCATTTTTCTTTAAACGGATAACCGGCGTTTACCGTGAGGTTGTTTATTATATTCGGGTCGGCGTTCTGTATCTCCGTATAAAACATCCTCGCGTGGTGGAATTCGTTGTCCGCCATCTCTTTTAAGGCGCACTGTACCTCGTACAGCTTCGCCGTTTTCGCGCCGTACGCCATGAATTTGTAGCGTACGTGATCCATACATTCGCCGGCAAAAGAGTTTATCAGATTTTTGTAGGTCCTGCTGTTTTTGATTTCCATTATATTTTCCTCCGTAAGTTTTTTTTATTATGGTCAATACCCGCCCGGATGAAAACAAAAAACGCAAAAAAACAAATAAATTAAAAAGTCCGTAAAAGCATTGTAACAATAAAACATCTTATATATATTATAATATATTGATAACTTATAAAAAGGAGCGGAGAGCGTGAAAAAGTATTCGTTAAACGTCGTCGGCTGTAAGCACGCCGTAAATTATCTTCTCTCCGCGCTTGAAGGCGGATTCCTCTCCCACGCCTATATAATCGAGGGACAGAGAGGCAGCGGCAGGCACACCGTAGTGCGCGAGCTTATAAAAGCCATGGCGTGCGCCTCGGATAACGCGCCGTGCGGTAAATGCGACAGCTGCGCAAAAATAGACGCGGGCGTGTGCGTCGATATATACAACATAAGACCGGCGGAGGGCAAAACGGAGCTTACCGTCGATCTCATTCGCGGCATTTACGATACGGTCGGGCTTATGCCGAACGATCTTCCGTTCAAGGTCTACGTTATAGAGAACGGCGAGAAGATGAACGGCTCCGCGCAGAACGCGTTTTTAAAGCTTTTTGAAGAGCCGCCAGAGAATATTTATTTCTTCATAATAACCGAGGACGCGGGCAGTCTTTTGCCGACGATAAGGTCGAGGGCGCTCACGCTCCGCACGGAAAGGCTTGATCTCGATCAGATGCTCGAAGTGCTTGAAAAAGAGGGCATACCGGACAACAAAAAGAGCAGGGCGGCGATAATGGCGGCGGACGGCTCGGCGGGCGAGGCGATACGCATATATAACGACGATTCGGATATAACGTCATATCGCAAAACGGCGGACGAGCTTATAAACGCATTATTTATGCCCGATACGGACAAGCTGTCGTTTGTAGTTCTGAATCAGAAAAGCATAAAAAATCTTGACGATATGTACGCGGTTTATTCTTTGATACAAAAAGCCCTGCGGGATATCACGGCATACCGCTCGGGCGCCGTGTGCCGCGCGCTTTACTTTGAAAGCCTCGATCTGTCGGAGGAGTATTCGCTTCACATATCCGACAAAGCCGCGGTAAAGACGGACAGCGTTATAAACGAGCTTTTACAAACGTCCGATATTCCGATAAACCTGAATTTAGCGTTAACGGAATTCTCCTCGCGCGTATGGGACGCGCATCTGATCTGAGGCTGTAACGGCGTTAAAACTTCATACGGCGCGGTGCCGTATGATTTATGACACGCGGGCGACAAGCCCATCACCGCATGAAAGGAAAAAACAAAGTGAACGACAGAAGACACAAAAGACATTTCAATCACCCCTATAAAGCCCCGGTCGCCGCGCCCGAAAAGGAAGCGGCGAAGAAGCCGGCGTCCGAGTACGAGGCGCCGAAGTTCGTATTGCCGGAAAGCTATTACGCACAGCTTGAGGAGGCGCGCAGAGCCGCCATGATAACGGTCGTCGGCGTGCGCTTCAAGGACGGGGGAAAGGTCTATTATTTCGATCCCGGCAAGTTAGAGCTTACCGCCGGTGAGCACGTCATTGTTGAGACGGCGCGCGGCCTCGAATACGGAGAGACGGCGTACGGCAACAAAAAGGTTAGCGAGACCGGTATCATAAGCCCGCTCAAATCCGTACTCCGCAAGGCGACGGCGGAGGACGACAGACACAAGGCGGAGAACAACGTAAAAGAAAAGGAAGCAATGACCGTCTGCGAGGAGATGATAGCGCAGCACAAGCTTGAAATGAAGCTTGTAGAGGTGGAGTACACGTTTGACAATTCCAAAATGCTGTTCTATTTCACGTCTGAGTCGCGCGTCGATTTCAGAGACCTCGTAAAGGACCTCGCCTCCGTATTCAGAACGAGGATAGAGCTGCGCCAGATCGGCATAAGAGACGAGGCGAAGCTCATAGGAGGCCTTGGTGTTTGCGGACGTCCCGTTTGCTGCCACTCTTTCCTTGAAGACTTCGGACAGGTGTCCATAAAAATGGCGAAGGAGCAGAATCTGTCGCTCAACACCGCCAAGATCTCCGGCACCTGCGGCAGACTTATGTGCTGTCTGCGCTACGAGCACGATACGTACGAGGAGGAGATCAACAAGACCCCGCGCGTCGATTCGCTCGTAAGGACTGACGAGGGTGACGGCGTGGTAGTCGAGACGATACCGCTTCAGGGACTTGTAAAGGTGCAGCTGTCCGCAAATCCCGACGCCGCGCCGAAGACGTTTTCACGCGACGACGTAAAATTCATAGGCTACGTCAAAAAGGACGGCAAACAGCAGGGCAAACAATCCGAGTGATGAAAGGAGCCGCGTATGGCGGAGGGGCACAGAAAGAGGCTCAAGGACAGATTTCTGTCCGACGGGCTTGACCGTTTCAATGAAATAAACGCGCTCGAGCTGCTTTTGTTCTACGCCGTACCGAGAGAGGACACAAATCCTTTATCTCACAGGCTTCTTGAAAGATTCGGCAGTTTTTCCGGCGTGCTCGACGCGGATTACGAGGACCTGATCAAGGTTGAGGGCGTGTCGGATCACACCGCTACGTATCTCAAACTCCTGCCCGAGGCGGCAAGATACTACCAGAGCGGAAAAATAAAAGAGCACGTTGAGCTCGTAACGCTTACCGACATAGGCGAATATCTTGTAAGAAAATACGTCGGCATAACAAAAGAGATAGTTTATATGCTGATGCTTGACGGGAAGCATTGCGTCATAGGCTTTGAAAAGGTCTACGAGGGCTCGGTCTCTTCCGCTGGCGTAAGCGTGCGCGGCATGGCGGAATCGGCGCTGAAAAAGCACGCCGCCGCGGTAGTAATAGCGCACAACCACCCGAACGGGCTCGCCATACCGTCGCCCGACGATCTGACGATAACAAGAAATATGAAAGCGGCGTTCGATACGCTTGAAATCCAGTTTTTGAACCACTTTATAGTATCGGACAACAAATACTGCGCGATAATGAACGGAAATGAGATATAATGGATAAATTCAAGCTTGTATCCGATTATAAGCCGACGGGCGATCAGCCAAAGGCGATAGAGGAGCTGTGTAACGGCATCCTGCGCGGCGACCGTATGCAGACGCTGCTCGGCGTCACGGGCTCCGGCAAGACGTTTACAATGGCCAATATAATCGAAAAAGTGAACAGACCCACGCTCGTGCTCGCGCACAATAAAACGCTTGCCGCGCAGCTTTGCCTTGAATTCCGCGAGTTTTTCCCCGAAAACGCCGTAGGTTATTTCGTATCGTATTACGATTATTTCCAGCCCGAGGCGTACATCCCGGGCAAAGACTTATATATAGAAAAAGATTCTTTGATAAACGATGAGATAGACAAGCTCCGCCACAGCGCAACGTCGTCTTTGTTCGAGCGGCGCGACGTCATAATCGTATCGTCCGTTTCCTGCATCTACTCCCTCGGCGACCCGGAGGAATATTCCGATCTTATGGTATCCATAAGACCCGGTATGCAGATGGACAGAAACGAGTTTTTAAGTCGGCTCGTTTCCATAAATTACGAGAGGAACGACGTCAATTTCGTCCGCGATAAATTCAGAGTCAGGGGCGACACGGTAGAGGTCTTCCCGGCGAGCGAGGGCGAAAACGCGCTCCGCGTTGAATTTTTCGGCGACGAGATAGACAGGATATCCGAGATAAATTCGCTCACCGGCGCCGTGCTTCGCAGGCTTACGTACGCCGCCATATACCCCGCGTCGCATTACGCAGTATCGGATGAAAAGCGATTGTCCGCGCTCGATCAGATACGCGACGAAATGGAGGAGAGGGTCGAATTTTTCGAAGCGCAGGGCAAGCTGCTCGAGGCGCAGAGGATTAGGACGAGAACGGAATACGACCTTGAAATGATCTCCGAGGTCGGCTACTGCTCCGGCGTTGAAAACTATTCGCGCATCTTCTCGGGGCGCTCGCCCGGCTCCACGCCTTACTGTCTGCTCGACTATTTCCCGGACGATTATCTGTTGTTCGTTGACGAATCGCACGCAACGCTTCCGCAGGTGCGCGGTATGAGCGCGGGCGACAGAGCGAGAAAGAAAAACCTGATCGACTACGGTTTCAGACTTCCGTCCGCTTACGACAACAGACCGCTCGTATTTGAAGAATTTGAAAAAAAGATAAATCAGGCGATATTCGTATCCGCCACGCCCGGCGAGTACGAAAAAGAACACTCCGCCTCCATATCGGAACAGCTCATAAGACCGACGGGACTTACCGATCCCGAAATTGAGGTAAGACCGATAGAGGGTCAGGTAGACGATCTGCTCGGCGAGATAAGAAAAAGAACGGAGCGTGGCGAGCGCGTGCTTGTAACGACGCTTACGACAAAAATGGCGGAGGATCTTACCGAATATATACAGAGCCATGGCATAAAGGTGCAGTATATACACCACGAAGTCGAGACGATGGAGCGCACGGAGATACTGCGCGATCTGCGCCTCGGTGTTTACGACGTGCTCGTCGGCATAAACCTGCTCCGCGAGGGGCTTGACTTGCCCGAGGTATCGCTCGTCGCCATACTTGACGCGGATAAAGAGGGCTTATTGCGCTCCGAGGTGTCGCTGATACAGACCATAGGCCGCGCCGCAAGGCATGAGAACGGCAAGGTCATAATGTACGCCGATACGATAACCTCGTCCATGCGCCGCGCGATTGACGAGACGGAGAGAAGAAGAACGATACAGAAAAAATATAACGAGGAACACGGCATTACACCGCACACGGTGGTAAAATCCGTGCGCGACGTTATAGAGATAGCCGAAAACGAAAGCAAAGTAAAGAAGAAGAGAACGGATAAGCACGATAAGAAGCTTGACGAAAACGAACGCGGCAAACTTATAGAAGAGCTGACCGCAAAAATGCGTCAGGCGGCGAAGGAGCTCCGCTTTGAAGAAGCGGCGGCTTACCGCGACAGGATAAGAAGCTTAACGAAATGAACGAAGAAGAATTTTCAGTCGACGAAAAAAACAGGGTGGAGAAAAGCACGCTTTACCTTGTAGCCACGCCCATCGGCAACCTTTCGGACATATCGTACCGCGCCGTGAAGGTCTTGTCGGAGGTCGATTTCATAGCCGCGGAGGATACGCGGAACACGCCGAAGCTGTTGTCAAAATACGGCATAAAAAAGCCGCTCGTCAGCTACTTTGAGCATAACAAGCGCGAGAAGGGCGACTATATCGTATCAAGGATCGAGGCGGGAGAATCCTGCGCGCTCGTCACAGACGCCGGAACGCCCGCGATAAGCGACCCGGGCGAGGATCTGGTCGTTTTATGCCGTGAGCATAAAATAAAGGTCGTAAGCATCCCCGGCGCCTGCGCCGCCATAACGGCGCTCACGCTGTCCGGCTTGCCAACGCGCCGCTTCTGCTTTGAGGGCTTTTTGCCGAATACGAAATCAGAGAGAAAACAGCGCCTGAAAGAGCTTTCGTCAGAGAAAAGAACGCTTGTTATATACGAGGCGCCGCATCATCTTATATCCACCTTAAACGATATTTACGAAGCATTCGGCGACAGAAAAATCGCTCTGTGCCGCGAATTAACGAAGATAAACGAGGAAACGGATTTTACAACGCTTTCCGCGGCGATAGCTTCGTACAAAGAAAAACAGCCGCGCGGCGAGTACGTGCTCGTAATAGACGGCGCGGCGGAGGATAAAGAAAAAGAATTCGATATGACCGTGCGGGAGCACGTTGATATGTATATTTCACGGGGAATGAGCAAGATGGACGCCATAAAGGCCGCCGCAAGGGACAGAGGCGTCCCAAAATCCGAAGTTTACGCGGAGATAAACAAATGAGGATATTTAACGCAAAGATATACGATACGGAAAACGTAAGATTTTTTCCGGGCTCCGTATTGTTTGATAACGGCATAATAACCGAAATATCGGATAAAGCCGACGGCGATATTGACGCGCACGGCGCGTATCTTCTGCCCGGGCTGATCGACGTCCACAGCCACGGCAGAGGCGGCGTAGACTTTATGAGCGCGTCACCGGCAGAAATAGGCGAAAGCTTCAAACTTTATTTAAAACACGGCGTGACTACCGTTTTTCCGTGCGTTATGACCGCGCCGTACGACGGTATTTTATCCGCGATAAATAATATAAAAAACACAAAAACGGATATAAACGCAGACGGTATACACGTTGAGGGGCCTTATATATCAAAAAAACGCCCGGGCTGTCACACCGTGTCGCAGCTCCGTCCGCTCTACTGCGACGAGGCGGAGAAGATAACGGAAGCGATAGCACCGCTCAAAGCGCATTTTACCGTAGCCCCCGAGCTTGAAGGCGCGGATATGTTCATAAAAACGCTCATCAAACACGGCGCGACTGTCGGTATAGGTCATTCCGACTGCAAATTTGCGGAGGCGATGCACGCGCTCGACCTCGGCTGCGTATCGTTCACCCACACGTATAACGCCATGCGCGAGCTGAAGCACAGAGAGCCGGGCACCGTTGGCGCCGCGCTGTCACGCCGCGCGTACGCGGAATTCATATGCGACCTGTTCCACGTTTCGGCTCCGGTCATAGATATATCGTACAGAGCCGTCGGACGCGACAGATTCGTTATAATATCCGATTCGATAGCCGCCGCCGATATGCCGGACGGCGAATATTACCTGTCCGGTATGCGCGTGAACGTCAAAGACGGAAAAGCGATAAACGACGACGGAGCGATAGCCGGCTCGACGACAAATATATTCGACGAATTGAAAAACCTTTATAAAACGACGAACGCGCCGTTTGAGGACGTCGTACTTGCCGCTACGGCAAACCCGGCGAAGCAGGTCGGCATCTACGACAAAACCGGCTCGATAAATGTAGGCAAGCGCGCGGATATGATACTTACGGATAAAGAAAACGTGCTTGTCACCGTGTCAAACGGAAAAATAATACAATTCTGATATATTATCCCAAACCCGGGCAATAATAGAAAAAAACGGAGTAAAAATGACTGATCAGACCGCCTATATAGGCGAAATCCAGAAAAATCAGAGCAGAAAAAGCGCAAAACAAAATAAGTATTTCAAATCAGAGGCAAAGAAAACGCTGTTTTCCGGCGACAACCTGTATAAAGCCGTCATCTCGCATCTCATATGCGGTATGGTAAGCAGTTCGTTTCTGTACATGGCCTTTTACGTGCCGGATCTGTGTTATATCTTTTTCGGCGACTTTCTGTCACAGTTGTCCGTAGGATTTATCTCGACAGTCGTCAGGGTTATACTTTACGTCCTCTCATCGTTCTTCTTCTTTGCGTTTTCGTTCGGTATATATACGCTCGCCTCGGATATGAAAAGCGAACCTGACAGGGAGCCGGGCGCTCCGTCGCCATCGTCTATGGCGCGAATGCTCGATCCGCTCAAAAGCTTTTACAGCTTCGGCAGAACTCTTGCGGTATTTCTGATACTCGCGGCGGAGCTTACCGTTTCGGTTTTACCGTCCGTGTTCGTATTTCTGTTCGCAGACGCGGCGGGGCTCGATAAGTTTTCCGCCGTAACGGTTGAAATAATATGCGTTTTATGCTCGGCGTTCGCGTGCGCGTTCTTCTTATCGCTCCTCGTCCCGCTTCCGTACGTTATTAAAGAGGACGAGCGTGTCGGAGCGTTCACCGCGTATAAAAAAAGCGCGAAAGCCGCGCTCTGCGGCGTATGGCGCGTTTACGCTCTCATGTTTTCCTTCATACCGCTTTTATTACTTTCCGCCGTCACCTGCGGCATACTGTTTTTCGCCTTCGTCTACCCGTATATGTCGATCGCCTTGTCAAAGGTCGGCGAATATCTTTATTATATCGAAAATCCCGAAAGGAGACATATAAATGAATAAACCCAAATGTTACTTAACCACCGCTATACCGTATGCGTCGAGAAAGCCGCATATAGGAAACACGTACGACATCATTTTAGCGGACTGCTATAAAAGATACAAGCAGCTCTGCGGTTTTGACGCGTTTCTGAGCACCGGCACGGACGAGCACGGTCAGAAAATAGAGGAGTACGCGGCGGAGAATAAAATGACGCCCAAGGAGTACGCGGATATGGTCTCCGGACAGGTCAGACAGATCTGGGACGATGTGGGAGCGCAGTACGACGTGTTTATAAAAACGACGGACGCGTATCACGAAAAAGCCGCCGCCAATCTGTTCGACAAGTTTTTAAAGCAGGGCGATATTTATAAAAGCGTATACGAGGGCTGGTACTGCGTACCGGACGAGACGTTTTTGACCGAAACTCAGGTCGTTGACGGCAAATGCCCCGAATGCGGCCGCCCCGTCATCTGGGCGAAGGAGGAGGCGTACTATTTCAGAATGAGCAAGTACGCGGACGCTCTGATGAAATACTATGACGAGCATCCCGACTTTATAGTCCCGGAATCCCGCAAAAAGGAAATGATAAACAACTTCATAAAACCCGGGTTACAGGATCTCTGCGTGACGAGAAGCTCGTTCAAATGGGGCATACCCGTCAAAAACGACAGCAAGCACGTGCTCTACGTATGGATGGACGCGCTTATTAACTACATAACCGCGCTCGGCTACGATCCCGAAAACGCGGAGCAGCCGGAGAACTTCAAAAAGTACTGGCCGGCGGACGTCCATTTCATCGGAAAGGATATACTGCGCTTCCACAGCATTTACTGGCCCATATTCTTAATGGCGGCGGGACTGCCTCTGCCCAAACAGATATTCGCGCATCCGTGGCTTTTGTCGGGCGTCGATAAAATGTCAAAATCGCGCGGTAACGTCATATACGCGGACGATCTTATAAAGATATTCGGCCGCGACGGCTGCCGCTACTATTCGCTGTCCGAAATGCCGTTCTCGTCCGACGGAACGATAACTTACGAAAACGTTATAAACCGTTACAATTCCGATCTTGCCAACATTCTGGGCAACCTCGTAAAACGCACCGAATCCATGACCGTCAAGTATTTTGACGGCGTGATCCCCGAGCCGAACGAGGAGACGGAGCTTGACAAAGACCTGAAAGACACCGTCGTTTCCGCCGTTTCAAAATACAAGGAGCTGATGGACAAATTCATGGTGTCCGACGCGCTCGACGCCGTTTTTACGGCTCTCCGCCGCGCTAACAAGTATATAGACGAGACGACGCCGTGGGTGCTCGCAAAGACGGACGAGGGCAAGATAAGGCTTGCGACAGTTCTTTATAACCTGCTTGAAACCATACGTATCTGCACCGTGCTTTTAAAACCCGCTATACCGGATTCAGCCGATAAGATACTGTCCGCGCTCGGCGAGAAGGGCGACGATATAACGAAGGTCGAAGCGTTCGGCGGACTTAAATCCGGCGCGACCGTATCCGAGGGCGAGGCGCTTTTCAGCCGTCTTGACGAGGAAAAGGTGATGGCGGCGATAAACGCGGAAAAGGAAGAGGAGAAAAAGCCCGAGAAGCCCGAAGGCGAGCCCGAAATAGAGTTCGACGACTTCGTTAAGGTTGAAATGAGAACGGCAGAGATACTTGAATGCGAGCCGGTGCCGAAGTCCAAAAAGCTGCTCAAATTAAAGCTTGATCTCGGCTACGAAAAGAGACAGGTTTTATCCGGCATAGCGCAGTACTACACGCCGGACAAGCTGATAGGCAAAAAGGTCATAGTCGTCGCCAACCTCAAGCCGAGAATGATGATGGGCTATGAATCAAAGGGAATGGTCCTCGCGTCAAGCGCCGAGGGTGACACCGTCCGCGTGATCTTCCTCGATCCCGAAACGCCGAACGGGCAGAGAATAAGCTGATGATATTCGACACTCACGCCCATTACGACGACAAAAAGTTCGATCAAGACAGATATGAGATACTTGACAGCCTCTTTTCATCCGGCGTGTCCGGTATTCTTAACTGCGCCACGGCGATAGAGAATTTCAAAGACACGCTCGACTTATCCGATAAATACGAAAAGGTGTATGCCGCGCTCGGCATACACCCTTCCGATTGTTACAGATATAAGTCAATGGAAGATGCGTTAAATGTGCTGTATGATACGATCAGAGATAACGACGTAAGAGCCTTGGGCGAAATAGGGCTTGATTATCACTACGATTTTTCACCGAAGGAAAGTCAGCTCCCGTATTTTGCCGCACAGCTTGAAGTGGCGGAAAAGCTCGGTTTGCCCGCGATAATACACGACAGAGAGGCGCACGGCGACGTGTTTGAGCATCTGAGAAAATTCAAGGGAGTCGCCGTCATTCACAGCTGCTCGGAGAGCGCGGAGACCGTCCGTCAGCTTTGCTCAAAGGGTCATTATATCTCGTTTTCCGGCTCCGTAACGTTCAAAAACGCGCACTCCGTAAGAGAAGCCGCAAAGGCCGTGCCGGATGAGCTTCTGCTCGTTGAAACGGATTCGCCGTATATGGCGCCGGTCCCTGTCAGAGGCGAGCGGAACGACAGCGGAAATATACGTTATATAATTTCCGTTTTAGCCGAGGTCAGAGGCGGCACCGCCGAAAATATCGGGCGAATTACCGAGGAAAACGCAAAAAGGCTTTTTAAGATCGGCTGATACGCTTAATAACGGAAATAAATCTTTCCGCCTCGTTTTTTGTATTGAAAGCGGAAAAGCTTATCCTTACCGCGCCGTCCGGCGCGGTATATTTATGCGCTCCCGGCGCGCAGTGAAAGCCCGCGCGTGCGCATATCCCGTACCCGTCAAGCAAACGCCCCGTCTGCTCCGACGGCGTGCCGTTTAAGTTGAAGCAGAGAACGGAACCAACGTTTTTGTGATATACCGTTATATTCTCACATCCGGACAGGCCGGATAGAATAAGAGCGCAAATTTCGTGCTCTTTTTTTCGTATGGCGTCGATCCCGGTTTGAGTAACGAAATCAAGCCCCGCGGACAGCGCCGAAATGCCGACGGTCGGCAGCGTCCCGGCTTCGAACCGCTCCGGCGGGTACGGCGGCATATCAGACTCAAACGAGTTTATGCCGCTGCCGCCGTACAAAAGAGGTTTGAGCCGCGATGCGTCAAACGACGGCGAAAGTATCATCATACCGCACCCGGTTATTCCGTACAGCCCCTTGTGCGCGGGCACGCAGAGGATATCTATATTATCACGTATGACGTCTATATCGTACACTCCCGCCGCCTGCGCCGCGTCGGCTATGAAAATCACACCTTTTTCGCGGCACAGCGCGCCTATCTCACGGTACGGCATAACGAGCGGGAACACGTTTGAAGCGCAGGAGCATACCACCGCTTTCGCACCTTTTTTTATTCCGTCTTCTGTTTTTGTCAGTATCGTTTCCGTATCGTCAAACGATCCGAAGCAGATAGTTTCCGCTCCCGCCGCGATTATCGGACGGCGCACGGAATTGTGCTCAATATCGCTTGTTATCACCTTGTCGCCGCGGCTTATACAGCCGAATATCGCCGTGTTCAGCGCCTCTGTACAGCCGCCGCAGAAGCAGACGCGCGACGGGTCGGCGGCGCCGAAAAACTGCGCCGCCTTGTTGCGGCAGTCATAGACCTCGTCGGCCGCCGCCATGGAAAGCGAATGGCCGCTTCTGCCCGGGTTGCCGCACTTATCCTTAATAAAACCGTTTACCGCGCGTATAACGCTGTCCGGCTTCGGATAAGTCGTCGCCGCGTTGTCAAAATATATCACGTCTCTTTAAACGGCAGACCCGACGCGTAAAGTGCCTCTTTCGCGTATTTATATTCTGCGTCGTATACCTCCACGCCGTATCTGCACCCCTTATCCGTCTCCCTTCCGGACAGACGGATGACCTTTGACTTTATACCCGATCTGTCAAGCGCGTCCTGCGCCTTGTATGCGTACGTAAGCGAGGACAGCGCGAAATATCTGTATCTCATTTGTTTTCATTCCCGTAGAATATTGCGGTCGCCCGCAATATCATTATATGAAACGGGAAAAGAAAAAGACGCAGACGAAATCAGCATGTCATATCCGGTTTACGCAAAGTTAAGGCGCCGAACAAAAAAATACCGCATTTAAATCTGCGGCATTTCGTTATCGTCTTGTTTTTTCGGCACTCTCGGTATACGTTTAAGCGGGTCGTATATGAACTTGCGGCACTTGAAGCCGCTTGATACTATACCCTTTAAATCACAGCACATATGATCGCTCTCATACGCGGGCGCGGCATGCTCACAGTATAAACAAATCTTTTCGTATTCTGCGTCCATATACATCCCCCTCCTGTCTGTTATCATTTTACCACTTTTTTTGTAAAAAGTCAAGATAAAATATACGGATACAGTATAAAAACCGCGAAAAATGATATAACGGACTGAAAAATCTTGCCGCAAACGTAATATTTTACGCCGATACCCGCGCCGCGCGACACGGATATTACCTGAGATGCGACGCATAAGCCCGAAAAAGACGAGGCGGCGCAGATCAAGGGCGCTGTGATCCTCGCGGGAAGATCAGCGCCGGACAGTACCGCCGCGCCTGTCGTAAGCTCCGTGAATCCCCGGAAAACCGACGAAAACGGCGGAGGCAAAAGCGAGAAAACGGACGATATAACGGCGAAAACGATTATAAAGAAGCAGACGTTCAAAATCTGGCCGCCGCACGATTTTACGGCGGATATAAATGAAAAATCAAGCGGTTTGCTTACGGTTTTATATTCGGGTCCTGTCTTTTTTCTCAAAAACAAAGCCCATATAAGCGCGGCGCAGATGTTGACGGCATAGAAAATAAGCCCGAGCCTTTTTGAGCCGATGAGCAGACCGATATAGTTTATCATAAACGCCGGCGTCGCATTGTTTGAATATGATATAACGACCTCCGCCTCGCTTTTGCTTATAAGCCCGCTTTTATATAGCTCCGCCGCGCCGCTCGCTCCGGTCGGATATCCGCCGACAAGACCGAGCAGAAACACGCCCGCGCCGGACGGAGAAAGACCGAGCAGGCGCGCGAGCGGCTTAGCCGCGGTTTTGCCTAAGAACCCGCAGACACCGGACGAGATCAGAAGCTTTGATGCGACGGAAAACGGAAAAACGGCAGTCAGTATTACGTCAAAGCAAACGTCAAGCCCGCCCTTCGCCGCCTCCCTTGCCGCGCCGCCGAATATCAGTAAGTACGCGGTGAAAAAAAGCGTAAGAACGACCGCCGCCGCGTATTTGATTTTATGTTTTACACCCGTCATAATAACCTCTTTTTATAAATATTATTTAGCAAACAAAAAGAATATTACGGAGGCTTGTTGAATGGTGAAAAAAGGGGAGAGGATAAAAAACGGCTACCGGTTGAACGAGCTCGGCGTTTATATCTACGGCAGGCGGTCCGTCACGGTCGACGGCTGCGCGCCGATACGTGATTACACGTCCGAGCGCGTTATATTCGACACGGGCAAAAAGCAGCTATTTCTTATTATTTCCGGCAAAAATCTGACGGTAAGGCTCGCCGGCGAAAACGTGTCCGAGGTGCGCGGTCTTATACGCTGTGTAAAATATTCGGAGGATTTGTCAGATGTTTAAGCTGCTTGAATACTTCGCCTGCTCCGCAGAGTTCAAAACAAGGCCGGGTATGAAGGACGCGGCGCTTTTATATATGCAAAAAAACGGCGTTTTATTCGACAACCTGCGCGAGAGCTCGGGCGACGCTTATTTTACCGTCTACGGCAAACGTATAAACGATAAAAAACTGCATATTTACGCGGATATGATCAAGAAAAAAGGGTTTATTTACGATATAAAAAAGAGCGTAAAGCGCCCCGGGCTTTATATCGGCGCCGTTATTTTCATTTTCGCTCTCATAATATCGGACGCGGTCATTTGGGAGGTGAAATTCGTGCCGAACGGAAACGAGGATTTAGCGAGGATAGAGCGCGCGGCAAGGGAAAGCGGAATAGTCAGCGGGGCGTTCAAATCCTGTGTTGACAGGGACGGAGCGGAGAACTATATAATGCTCAAATGTCCGGACGTTTCATACGTCAACGTAAGCGTTAACGGCGGCGTAGCCACGGTGACGACGGACGAAAGAGTGCTTTTCGAGCACGGTGCGGACGACAAAAAAACCGACCTTTTCGCGTCGGACGACGGATATATCCTGCGGTACGAAACGTATGCCGGAAGAACTGTATGCGCAAAGGGGCAGACTGTAAAGCAGGGCGATCTGCTTATCAGCGGAACATACGACACGTTTCATCACGGTCAGGTGACCGTCAAGGCAAGGGGCAAGGTTTACGCGCTTGTGGAACGCGACTTTTTATGCGAGGTGAACGGCAAAACGTACGAAAAGCAGTACACGGGAGAGGAATTCACAAAAACGTCCGTTACCGTCTTTTCATACGGCGGGGACGATAAAAATTCGTACGATGAAAAGGAATATGAAAGATATACCGAGCAGGACGACGTTTATATATTCGGCACTATCCGCCTGCCGCTTAAAATAAAGCGTGACACGTACAGAAGGTACGTAATGACGGAGCGTGAGGTTAAAGAGGAGGAAGCGGCAAAAAAGCTTGATGAAATGTATGAAATACAGCTGAAAGACGTGACAGACGGCGGCGAGATACAAAGCACGGACAAAAAGACGTATTTTGAAGACGGCAAATACAAGCTTTACTGCCGCGTGTGGCTCGTCTGCAATATAGCAAAGTAATATTATATATAATTTAATAGTAATTTTATATATTTCCCTATTGCAAAAATCGAAAAGTTGTGATATTATAAAATCGTAATAATATATCGGGTGGTTTTTTATGTTATCAAAAACTGTATTATCAAATACCATAGAGGAAGCGGTAAAGGTCTTCGGCGTCTATAACTGCTACGCGGAACGGCTTGAACGCTCATTCAACGTCCGCATTTCCGGCAAGGATACGGAAAAGACGGCGGGGCTTGCGATAGTCGTCTCGGGCGACGATGCGGACGGCGTCGACAAGGCGTGCGCTGCTGTCGGTTCGCTGTTAAAAATAGCGCGGCTGAACGACGATATAACGGATCAGAACGTTGACTACGTGATATCCATGGTGTCCGACGGAAAAGGGGAGGAGCTTTCCTCGTATGACGACGAGTGTATCTGCATAACCACGCGCGGCAAGCCGATAAAGGCGAAGACCGTGGGGCAGAAGAAATATATAGAGGCGATAAAGAAAAACACGGTCGTTTTGGGCGTCGGTCCCGCCGGTACGGGCAAAACGTTTCTTGCCGTCGCCATGGCGACAAAGGCCTTGCGCGCCAAGGAGGTAAACCGCATAATCCTCACGCGCCCGGCGGTGGAAGCCGGTGAAAAGCTCGGATTTCTGCCGGGCGATCTGCAAAACAAGATAGACCCGTATCTCCGCCCGCTCTACGACGCGCTGTATGAGATGCTGGGCGCTGAAACGTATCAGAAATACGTTGAAAAGGGAACTATCGAGATAGCGCCGCTCGCCTATATGCGCGGCAGAACTCTCGACGATTCGTTCATAATCTTAGATGAGGCGCAGAATACGACGCCCGAGCAGATGAAGATGTTTCTTACCCGTCTCGGCTTCAATTCAAAGGCGATTGTCACGGGCGATATAACGCAAACGGACTTGCCGTTCGGCAAAAAGAGCGGGTTGAAAGAAGCGATAAAGGTGCTTGACGGTATAGAGGATATAGCCGTCCACCGCTTTACCGAAAAGGACGTCGTCCGCCACAGACTTGTTCAAAAGATAATAACGGCGTACGAAAAATACGAAAGACAAAACGAAATAAAGGCGGCTGAGGACAAGGCGGCGAAAGTAAAGAAGTACGTGAGGACAAAATGAATACGCACAAAATCTATATAAAAAACGAGCAGGATAAGGAAGCGTACACGCCCGCGATGCGCTCGTATATACAGGCGGCGGTAAGAGATACGCTAGCGCACGAGGAATTTGAGGACTTATGCGAAATATCCGTAACTTTGACGGATAACGCGGGTATAAGAAAGCTGAACGCGGAATACAGAAATAACGACAAGGAGACGGACGTGCTCTCGTTCCCGCTCTTTGACGGCGAATACACGGAGGCGGATCTCGTCGACGGTTATCTGCCGATCGGTGACATAGTGATCTCGCTTGAAAAAGCGCGCGAGCAGGCAAACGCCATAGGTCACAACTTAAACGTTGAGGTCGCTTTTTTATGCGTCCACTCGACGCTTCATCTTCTCGGCTACGATCACGAAACGTCGCCCGACGACGAGGCGGAAATGTTCGGCATACAGGAAAAAATAATGGAGAGATTCAGAGGATAATGGAAGATAATAAAAAATGCGGGTTTGTGGCGATAATCGGCCGCCCGAACGTAGGTAAATCAACGCTTTTGAACACGATGCTCGGCGAAAAGATCGCGATAGTATCAAAAAAGCCGCAGACGACGAGGACGTCGATAACGGGCATATTGACCGTTGATGACACACAGTACGTTTTCATAGACACGCCGGGCATACATAAGCCCAAAACGCGGCTCGGCGACTATATGGTAAAATCGGCTTATTCGTCGATATCGGGCGCTGATGTGGTTTTGTTCGTTATCGAAGCCGATTCAAAGCCGTCTCCCACGGAGCTCGGAATAACAGACAAGCTGAAAAATCAGAAAGCGCCCGTCTATCTTATAATAAACAAGACGGACGCCAAGAGCAAGGAGAAATTGGGTCAGACTATACTCGACTATTCGCCTTTGATGGATTTCAAGGACGTCATACCCGTGTCGGCTCTCAAAAACGAGGGAGTTGATATAATACTGTCCGAAATAAAGAACGATTTCAAAGAGCCGCGCTTCTTCTTCCCCGAGGATATGATAACGGACCAGCCGGAGCGTCAGATCGCCGCCGAGGTCATACGCGAAAAGATACTCCGCCTGACGGACGACGAGATACCGCACGGCGTCGCGGTGACGATAGAGGACTTTAAAGAGAAAAAGGACCTTATATCCATCCGCGCGGAGATATTCTGCGAAAAAGCGTCTCACAAGGGCATAATCATCGGTAAAAACGGCGAGACGATAAAGAAGATAGGCAGCTACGCAAGAGAAGATTTAGAGGCTTTCTTTGACTGCCGCGTGTTTTTGGACCTTTGGGTAAAGGTCAAAAAGAACTGGCGCGACAGCGTCGCGGCGGCAAAGAATTTCGGCTACGGCGATCTGTGATATGGTCGTAATGGTCGAGGGGCTCGTCGCCAACGCCGTGAACTGCGGCGAGACGGATAAGATGCTCACGCTCATAACAAGGCAGTACGGCAAGCTGTCTGTATACTGTCGCGGCGGCAGAAGGATATCGAGCAATTTTATGACCGGCTCGCTCAAATTCACATACGGCGACTACGTCATAAACAAGACGGAAAAGCTGAATTTATTGCAGGAAGCAAACGCCAAAATGTCGTTTTTCGATCTGCATAAAAACATATGCGCTGCGTCGCTTGCCGACTATATCTGCGAGGTCTTGTCGGACGTCACCATGCCGGAGGAGCCGGATAACGATATGCTCGACCTCGCGCTCAACTGTTTATACGTTCTGTCGGAGGGCAAGCGCGCCCCGGACGACGTGAAAACGGTGTTTGAATGGCGCATGGCGGAGCATCTGGGCGTCTGCCCCGATCTTTCCGGCTGTCATAAATGCGGCAAGGCGGACAAAGAATGGTATTATCTCGATATAATGAACGGCGAGCTGACGTGCCGCGACTGCGGCAAGGGCGCGGATGAAAAACAAGCGGATGAAGACGACGGCACGGCGAAGATCACAGTCATGATGTCCGGCGCCGAGGTCTACGCCGCGAACAGGATCATCAACGCGGATAAAAGCAGAATGTTCAGTCTGCCGAAGGACGAGAAAATAAAAAAGCGTTTGGGCGAGGTATCGGAAAAATACCTCTGCAATCATCTTGAAAGAAGCTATAAAACACTTGAATTCTATAAAGAAATATCAAAAATGTAAGGAAAATGGAAACTGAAAACAGATTTAAAAAAGCCGCCGCAACGCTGCAATTCGATAAGATTTTGCAAATGCTTGCCGAATGCGCGTCAACGGACGGCGCAAAACAGCTCTGCCGTCAGACGGAGCCGTATACGGATATAAGAAAAATACAGGCGTTGCAAAACGAATGCTCGGATGCGGAGCGCTTATACATAGGCAAGGGCGAGCCGTCGTTCGGTTACGTCAAAGACGTGTCGCCGCTGCTCGACAGAGCGGAGAAGGGCGCCATGCTTTCACCCGCGGAGCTGCTCGACTGCGCCAACGTTTTAAGAACGGTACGCGGCGTTATTGAATATTATAAGACAGACCGCAAGTTCGAAACGTCGCTCGACGAGTATTTCGAGCGCCTGCAGCCCGACAAAGCGTTGGAGCGCGACATAACCTCCGCCATAATAAGCGAGGAGATGATAGCGGACGACGCAAGCCCGGAGCTGTCCGACATAAGGCGCAAAATAAAAAACGCTAACAATAAAATCAGAGAGACCCTGCAAAAATTCATAACCGGCGAAGCTTACTCCAAATATTTGCAGGAAAACATAATAACGCTCAGAAACGGGCGCTACGTTATACCCGTCAAGGCGGAGCACAAAAACGAGATAAAGGGCCTCGTCCACGACACGTCCTCCTCCGGCGCCACGCTGTTTATCGAGCCGATGGCGGCGGTCGACGCGAACAACGATTTGAAGGTGCTCGAGCGTGCGGAGAAGGCGGAGATAGAAAAAATACTGTACGGCTTTTCCGCAAGGGTCGCAAACGTATCGGAGATAATAAAGCTCGATTACCTTAACCTCATCTGCCTCTCATACGCGTTCGCGCGCGGAAAACTGTCCGTGCGGATGGACGCGGTAAGACCGGAGTATTCGGACAAACGGCAGATAGTGCTGAACAAAGCGAGACACCCGCTGCTTGACCGCGACAAGGTCGTGCCGATAAGCGTTTCGATAGGCGACGGCGTCGATACGCTCGTCATAACCGGCCCGAACACGGGCGGCAAGACTGTGTCCGAAAAGACCGTCGGTCTGATGGTAATGATGGCGCAGTCGGGTCTTCACATCCCGTGCGCGGAGGGCAGTACGCTGTGCGTGTTCGACGGCATTTCCGCCGACATAGGCGACGAGCAGTCTATCGAACAGTCGTTATCGACCTTCTCCTCTCATATGGTGAATATCGTCGATATCCTCGATAATTTAACTGATAAAACGCTCGTCATTTTCGACGAGCTCGGCGCCGGTACGGATCCCGTCGAGGGCGCGGCTCTCGCCGTATCGATACTTGAAGAGGTAAGATCGCACGGCGCGCTGTGTATTGCGACGACGCATTACGCGGAGCTGAAAGCGTACGCGGTCGATACGGAGGGCGTCGTCAACGCCTGCTGTGAGTTCGACGTTGAGACGCTGATGCCGACGTACAGGCTGATAGTCGGTTCGCCCGGCCGCAGTAACGCCTTCGCCATAGCCGAAAAGCTCGGCCTGCCGAAAAACGTAATAGACCGCGCCTCGTATTCGATACAGGCGGACAGCAAGCGGTTCGAAAACGTCATATCCAAGCTTGAAGAACAGCGCGACGCGATGCTGAAAGCCAGAGAAGAGGCGGAGGCGGCGAAAAACGAGGCGAAAGCCCTGCGCGACAACGCAAAGGCGGAGACCGAAAAGGCGCTTGAAAAAGCGGAGGCGGAGCTTAACAAAGCGAAGGAGCAGGCGAGAAAAACCGTGGAATCCGCGCGCGCCTCGGCGGAGTTCATATACGCCGAGCTTGACCGCGCGAACAAAAAGAAATCAAAGGAAGAACGCGCCGAAGCGCTCGCTAAATCGAGAGCCGGCATAAAGGCTAAGCTCGACGAGTACGACAGCGAGCGGTACGACGAGCCGGACGACGATTACGAGCTGCCGCGCCTTCCCGAAATAGGCGAGCTCGTCTACGTAAGAAAGCTGAAAACGAATGCGACCGTAAGATCGGCGCCGGACAAAAACAACGTCATAGCGGTGGAAGCCGGAGCGCTCAAAATGAAGGTGTCGCTTAACGATATAAGGCTCGGCGAGGAATACACCGGCAAGGCGAACAAAAACAAAAAGGAAAAACCGAAAATAGTCGAAAGCGCGCCGAAAACGATAAGCTCCGACATAGACCTGCGCGGTATGAACGGGGAAGAGGCGTGGATAGTCGTTGACAGGTATATAGACGACGCGACGGTGTGCCACCTAAACCAGATCACGCTCATACACGGCAAGGGCACGGGCAAGCTGCGCGAGATACTTCGCAAGCGCCTCAAAGCCGACCGTCGCGTGGACAGCTTCCGCGACGGCGTGTACGGAGAGGGCGACAACGGCGTGACCGTCGTAAAACTGAAATGACACAAAAGAAGTTTGTAAAAAATTTCACATATAGACTTTATTTATATATTTATATTTGATATAATCACGACAAGATAAGGGGTAATATCCCCGAAGAAAGGATATATTGTTAACATGGCTGTTGGAAGATTTTATGATGAAATTGATGCGATAATCAATTCCATGATAGATTATCTCGGAATTGAAGAGGACGACGATTATTTCGACGATCTTTTTGAAGACGGTATAGAGGAGGAGGACGACGATCTCATAGACGAGGATATCTGCACTATGGAGGACGTCAACAAGTGCGGCGACATACTTGAAAGATATATCGACGAGCTCGTTGCCATCTCAAAGAAGCCGAACGACGCCGCAATAATGAAATCCGTTGAAAACGCTGTCAAAAGACTTAACAAGCTCAACGAAAAGTGTGAGTGCGAGCTTATCGACTCCACGGTGAGCGACGATATCTGCGACTTCATCCATAACGCCGCGGTCGAGGCGGGTCTTTCCGAGATCCCGGAAAACGTCTGCGACGAGTGGAGAGAATTTTAATCACGTAAAAAAACGAGGAGGACATAAAAAATGGCTGAACTTAAAATGCTTGCCATAGACTTAGGCGCGTCCAGCGGCCGCGGTATAATTGGCAGATTTGACGGAGAAAAACTAACATTAGAAGAAAATCACCGTTTTGCAAGCGAACCCGTTACGATAGCCGGCTCCTTCAACTGGGATATAATGCGTATATTCCATGAGATAAAGCAGGCGATAAACAAATGCGCTCTGTCCGCCGATAAGGACATAAAGAGCATAGGTATCGATACGTGGGGCGTTGACTACGGTCTGCTTGACAAAAAAGGCAAGCTTTTGACAAACCCCGTTCATTACAGAGACGAAAGAACGCTCAATATCCAGGATGAGGCGTTCAAGACCGTTTCCGCGAAAAAACTCTACGGCGCGACCGGTATCCAGTTCATGGATTTCAACACCGTGTTCCAGCTCGTTGCGGAGCTGCGCGACAATCCCGAGCTCTGCGCTGCGGCGGATAAGCTGCTTTTCATACCCGACCTGTTGAACTACTTCCTGACCGGCGTAAAGCACACGGAGTATTCGATAGCGTCAACGGGCGCTCTGCTCGACGCGAAAACGAGATCGTGGGCGTGGGATATAATAGACGCCTTCGGAATACCGAGAAAATGGTTCACCGATATACAGATGCCCGGCTCGATGGTCGGTCCGCTCCTTCCGTCGCTTCGTGAAGAGCTCGGCGACATAAACGCAAACGTCGTAAGCGTCGCGGCGCACGACACGGCCTCCGCCGTCGTCGCGGTTCCCGCTAAGGGCGATGATTTCGTTTACATTTCGTCGGGCACGTGGTCGCTCATGGGCACGGAGATACCGGAGCCGATAATAAGCGACGCGTCGTTCAAATACAACTTCACAAACGAGGGCGGTTACGCCGGCAGCATAAGATTCTTAAAGAACATAATGGGTCTGTGGATAGAGCAGGAATCCCGCCGCCAGTGGAAGCGCGAGGGCGTGTCCTACACGTTCGACGAGCTGTCCGATATGGCTATGGCGTCAAAGCCCTGCCAGTCCCTCATCAACCCGGACGATCCCGCGTTCGTCGCACCCGGCAATATGCCGAAGCGTATCTGCGAATACTGCGAGAAGACGGGTCAGCACGTTCCGGAAAACGTCGGCGAGATAGTCCGCGCGATATTCGATTCTCTGGCTCTCAGGTATAGATGGGCGGTAGAGGCGATAGACGATATGAAGGGCAAACGCACACCGTTCATCAACATCGTCGGCGGCGGCTGCAAGGAAGCTCCGCTCTGCCAGCTCTGCGCAGACAGCTGCGACAGACCCGTATACGCCGGCCCCGTTGAGGGCACCGCGATAGGCAACCTGCTCGTTCAGGCGATAGCCGCGGGCGAGATAAAAGACCTGCACGAGGCGCGCCACGTCATAAGAAACAGCTTTGAGATAAAAGAGTATCAGCCCAAGGGCAATAATGATATGTGGGATGAAGCCTACGGCAGATTCTTGCAGCTTATCAAATGAGAAATAAAGAAGATTCCCGCCGGTATATCCGGCGGGGGCTTTGCCTGTCGCTCTGCTTACTGTTCGCTCTGACCGCTCTTGTTTCATGTCAGAGCGGCGGCGGTGAGACGACGGCGGACACGATAACCGCGGATACGACGACCGTGCCGGATACGACGCGCGCCGTCATAACCGTGCCCGATACGCTGCCCGGCATCGATACCGATTCCGATACCGTGACGGAGAAAACGGGTCACGTCACCACCATGCCGCCCCAGAGGACGACGCCGGAGGTGACCGAGCCCCCGGCCGATCCCGTCAGGCTTTCGTTCGTCGGCATGGGCGACAACATAGTTTACAGAAGCACGTACAACCAGTCGTTGAAGGACGACGGAACGTATGACTTCAAGCCGAAATACAAGCGCGTCGAATCGTTTATCAAGCAGGCGGACATCGCCTTCATAAACCAGGAAACGCCGATGTGCGGCGCAAAGTACGGCTATCACACGTACCCTCAGTTCAACACGCCGAACGAAATGGGGTACGACCTTATATCGCTCGGATTCGATATCATCTCGTTTGCCAACAACCATATGGCGGACATGGGATACGAGAGCAGTACGTGCGTATCGGAAATGATAGATTTCACGGACACGCTCGACGCGTTCATAATCGGGCTTTACCGTGACTTTGACGATTTTGAAAACATACGCGTTTATGAAAAAGACGGCGTAAAAATAGCGTTTTTAGCATACACGTACGGTACGAACCTCTATCATCAGCAGACGGAAACGACCAAGATAAAAGGCGCGTATTTTCCGATATACGACGAGGATACGATAACAAGGCAGGTCAAAAAGGCAAACGGTTTAGCCGACCTCGTCTTCGTTTCGATCCACTGGGGAACGGAAGATTCGCACAAGGTCAACGCCGAGCAGCAGAATCTGGCGCAGCTTATGGCGGACCTCGGCGTGGACGTCATTTTAGGCCATCATCCGCACGTCATTCAGAGAATTGAATGGCTGACGGGGATCGACGGCAATAAAACGCTTTGCTATTACTCGCTCGGCAACGGCTTGAACGCTCAGGATTATTTAAGGAACATGGTCGGTATAACCGCGTCGTTCGATATAGTGAAGGACGAGGCGGGCGCAAGGATAGAAAACGCGTCCTGCATCCCCACCTTCAACGTTATGACGCCGTTATATAAGAACATAAGCATAATACCGTTAAACGAGCTGACGGACGAGATCTGCGAAAAGCATCACTGCAACAGCAAGGATCAGAAGGTCACCGTCAAAAAGGCGTACGACATAGTGAAAAACAACATAGACGCGGAGTTTTTATCCGATTATCTGAAATAATATGAAAAAAAGAGCAATTATCATAACTGCAATAATACTTCTTCTCACTCTTTGCGGCTGCGCCGAGGATACGCCGTATATACCCGTATCCACGACGACGCGCGAGGTAGTGACCGCGCCCGCGCCGGAAACGCTCTCTCCGATCGATTTGTCAGGCGATACGACCGGTACGCCGGATGAAACGACGGGATCGCCCGTAACGGAGCCCGGCACGTCGTCGGATACGACGGCGGAACCGCCCTCGACGACGGACACGGACAAGCCCGTGACGACGGCCGCGGAGGAGACGACGAAGAAAACGGATACGCCCGCGGGGACTTCCGCTTCATTCCTGTTCTGCGGCGACAATCTGGTGCACGACGCGGTGATAAACAACGCTAAAACGTACGCTCGGGGAACGGGGAAGACTTATAACTTCTTACCGATTTACGACGCGGTCGCGGATATTATCAAAAAAGCCGACTGCGCCGTGATAAACCAGGAATCGCAGATCGCCGGCAGCGCCGGCAGTATCGGCGGTTATCCGCGTTTCAACACGCCGGAGCAAATGGGCGAGGATCTTATAACGCTCGGCTTTGACGTTGTGGCGCTCGCAAACAACCATATGCTCGACAACAAGACGGCGGGACTTAAAAACTGCATAAACTATTGGAAAACAAAGTCCGTCCTCACCGTCGGCGCGTATGAGAGCAAATCCGATTACGAAAACATACGCGTGCTCGAGGTGAACGGCATAAACGTCGCGTTCTTGAACTACACGGAAATGACGAACAGCGACAGACGCGCCGAGGACGGATATATAACGCCCCTGCTCGATAAGGAAACGGTGAAGCGCCACGTTGAGGCGGCGAAAAAAGTCGCGGACGTCGTGGTGGTAATGCCGCACTGGGGCAAGGAAGGCAGCTTTTCCGTAACGTCAAACCAGAAGACGTACGCGGAGCTGTTTGCAAAATGCGGCGTCGATATCGTCGTCGGTATGCACAGCCACGTTGCCGGAAAAATGGAGTATATAAACAGACCCGACGGCAAAAAGATGCTTTGCGTATATTCCCTCGGCAACTTTGTGTCTACGATGGAATACGCGGAGGATATGGTCGGATATATGCTTTCGTTCGACCTCGTAAAGACGGACAGCGGCTATGAATGTAAAAACGTAAAGGTCATACCCACGGTCACGTACTTTACTTACACCTCGTCGATGAAGCTTGAGGACAGGAACAATCTCAAACTGTACCTGTTATCCGACTTTACGGACGAGCTTGCCGCAAAGCACGCGTATAACCACCATGAAAGCAAGACTATAAGAGTCAAAGAATTAAAGAAGTTTATTTCCGATAACGTTCCGGCTGAATTTCTGCCGGATTACCTGAAATAGGAAAGGTATCAAAAATGTCGTTACTCTTGAATGAAATATGCGAACAGCCGGTAGTTTTAAAGGCGCTTGCCGCAAAAAACGCGGTGACCGTAAAGACTGTCGCGGAGGAGTACAGAAAAAGAGGGCTTGACGGGATATATTTCGCCGCCCGCGGCACGTCCGACCACGCCTGCGTTTACGCGCAGTATCTGTTCGGCATAACGGCGGGCATACCGTGCGCTCTCGGCACGCCGAGCGTGATAACGAAATACGGTGCAAAAATGAAATTCGGCACGGACCTCGTCATAGGCGTATCTCAGTCCGGCAAGGCGGAGGACGTGCTTGAAGTGTTGAAGCAGGCGAACAGCCAGGGCTGTCTTACCGTCGCCGTGACGAACGACGAGGAATCGCCGATGGCAAGAGAGGCGAAGTATCATCTTTACTGCGCCGCCGGACCCGAGATAAGCATTGCGGCGACAAAGACGTTCACCGCGCAGATGTACCTTTTAGCGCTGTTGTGCGCGGAGCTGTCCGATAATGACGATCTGAGAGCACAGCTTGCCGGCATACCGGACGACGTGGCGGATTTACTCAAATACGCGCCGCCCGCGCTTGAAGCAAAGCTCGTAAGGTACAGATACCTGACAAACGCGTTCATTTTGGGCAGAGGGCTCGAATATCCGATAGCGCTTGAAGGAGCCTTGAAAATACTTGAAACCAACTGCATAAAAATGAAAGGCGCGGCGATCAGCGATTTCTATCACGGACCGATAGCGCAGATAGCGGACGGCGACCTCGTCATAGTGATTTCGAGCAGAGGCGCCACGAGCGACGACGACAGGATGATGATAGACCGCCTGCACGAGATAGGCGCGGAGGTCTTCGTTATCACGAATGACGAGGAGCTTTATAAATCGGAAAAATTCGGTATCTTAACGCCGGAGGGCGGAAAATATACCGTGCCGTTTCTGTTCGCCGTATGCGTTCAGGTGTTCGCGTACGAGCTGACGGTCATACGGGGTATAGACCCGAATAAATCGAAGGTCTTAAAGAAGATCACAATTACAAAATAACCAAGCGACCGGGGCGTGTGCGACGGTACGCTTTCGGGAAAATAATAACGTCGGGAAACGGGATCATATGAAGGACTTTTTTCACGGTGAACTTGAAATCATCGGTATGCGCGGCTGCAAAAGCTTTGTAGAAAACGTAGACAGGTACATTTGCGACTGGCGCGGACACGAATGCGACACTTACGTTACGGAGGCGGAATGTCCCCGTTTCGGTACGGGCGAGGGCAAGGGACTTTTACGTCAGTCTCAGAGAGGCAAGGACGTATATATAATCGTTGACTGCTTTAACTACGGGCCGGATACGGAGTACAAAATGTACGGTACGACGAACCGTATGTCGCCTGACGATCATTTTTCCGATCTTAAACGTATAATAGCGGCGATAGGCGGAAAAGCGAGAAGGATTTCCGTTATAATGCCGATGCTGTACGAGGGACGTCAGCACAGACGCTCCGCAAGAGAATCGCTCGACTGCGCGCAGGCTCTGCACGAGCTTGTCAATATGGGCGTTGAGAACATCATCACGTTTGACGCGCACGACGCCAGAGTTGCAAACTCCATACCGCTCGCGGGCTTCGACAACGTGCAGGTAACGTATCAGATGATCAAGGCGTTCGTCAAAAACGTGCCCGACGGCGAGCTGAAAGCGGGCAAGACGATGATGGTATCTCCCGACGAGGGCGGTATGTCACGCTGTATGTACTATTCGTCGGTTTTGGGTCTCGAACTCGGTATGTTCTACAAGCGCAGAAACTATACTGTAATAGTAAACGGCAGAAACCCGATAGAAGCGCATGAATTCTTAGGAAACGACGTGTCCGGCAAGGACGTGATCATCGTCGACGATATGATCTCCTCCGGCGATTCCGTTATAGACATAGCGTACCAGTTGAAGGAAAGAGGAGCAAAGCGCATATTCGTATTCGCCACGTTCGGACTTTTCTGCAACGGCTTGGAAACAATGGACAAGGCTTACGCGGACGGCGCGATAAGCAAGATCTTCACGACCAACCTCATTTACAGAACGCCCGAACTGCTCTCCCGTGAATGGTACTGCGAGGTAAACCTCTGCAAGTACGTCGCGCTTATCATAGATACGCTCAACCACGATATGACGATAAGCGACCTGTTAAATCCCGTTAACAGAATACATAATCTTATGGACAGGGTCAATAAAACACAGTGATCCGTCGGAAAGGACGAAACAATGGAAGATAAACCGATCGTAAACGGCAAATACCTTATGTACAGGGGAAAGCCCCTGGTACGCGAAAAGAACGTTATATGCTACGGCAATATGTCTGACAAATACGTGCTTTTCATGGCTATAATGTCAAACAAAAGCGTACGCGGAATGTCTATTCCCGACAAGGTTATGATACAGATAATGCCTACCGACCCGTCTGACAAAACGCCGCCGAAAAGCGCCGTAAAGCAGGGCTTTTTCGAGGCGTTCGATCTCGGAATGGTATGGCTCGACATGGCTAACAAGGATTGACATATATGAAATTAAAAAACGAGTATCTTATAAGAGAATTCAACGGC
>CADBSB010000039.1 GCA_902797235.1 uncultured Ruminococcus sp.
CGCAGCTAAATTCGCCGCGGGCGGCGAGCTAAATTATGCTCCGCATAGCTAAATTTGCTGTCGCAAGCTAAATTCGCTGACGCGAGCTTAAAGGCGAATTTAATTTAGCTGAAAACCGCAGGTTTTCAATTTAGCTGTTTGCCGTAAGGCAAATAATTTAGCTGCGAGCGTAAGCGAGCAATTTAGCTGAATAAAAAACCATTCCTGTATCGGAAGGGTTAAGACGAACTGAAACAAGATAACCCACTATGACACTTTCTGTAATTGAAAGGTGTCACAGTGGGTTTGTTTCTTCTTTATATAGCCTCTCCCTGAGCCTGTTTTTTTATTCTTCATTAGCGAAGCGTCTTCATTAGCCCGCTTTTGCGGGCGTCTTCATTTCTTCTTTTCCGCTTTTTGTTTAAGCAGCTTTTTAAGCGGGCTTACGGGAACGGCGATAACGACTATTATGCCGAGGACTATGGCGAACGCTATTTTGAGCGTTAAGAAGCCGTACTCTCCGGCTTTTTCCATATCGTTCGTCACGAAATAGTATGCTGTGTAATATATCGCCGAGCCGGGCGCGAGCGGTATGATCCCGGGGATGAGCAGGACGTTCATCGGGCATTTTCTTATGACAGAGAATATGCGCGAGAGCAGGACTATCGTACACGTCGCGGCGAACGTCGCTATGACCTCGCCCGCGGGATCGTGCAAAAGTATATACATGAACCAGCTGACGACGCCGAGAAGACCGCAGAAAATTATGTGCCGTCTCGGGATATTGAACATTATGCAGAAGCCCGCCGTTGCGATAAAGGAGAAAACGAAGTGAAGTATTATATCCTTAATTTCCATAACGCCCTCCTTATATAACGCCCACGCGCGAGAATATCAGTATAGTCATACCGACGCCCACGGCTATGCCCGCCGCTACGGTTATCGCGTCTACCATGCGGATGGAGCCTGAGATATAGTCGCCCGCGGCTATGTCGCGTACCGAGTTGACGAACGAAACGCCGGGTATGAGCGGCATTATCGCGCCGATGATCACCTTATCCATATTTACGCCGGGGATAAGCTTGACAAATCCCACGGTCATAAGCGCTATGACGCAGCCGCAGATCGCGTTCGTCAGAAGCTTTGACAGCTTTGTTTTGTTCAGAAGTATAAACAGATAATAATAGCTGAAACCGATCAGAGCGGCGAGAAGCGCGTCCACAAATCCGCCGCCGAAAAGGTAGCTGAACGCGCCGGAGGCGACGGATGATGCTAATATTATGAATACCGTTTTATACGTTTTGCTTTTTTCTATCTCGCACAAGCGTTTTTCCGCGCCGTCAAGATCGCATTTTCCCGCCTCTATATCGCGGGAGAGCGTGTTTATGAGGTCGACCTTGCCTAAATCCGACGAGTTTTTCGGTATCTCGCAGATCCTAGTGTAGCACGTATTCGCGTCGTTTTCATCCGCGGCGGAGAGAAAAACGCCGTTCGTTATCGTAAAAATATCGTATTTTGCGACGCCTAAGGAACGCAGCATATGCGACGCCGTGTCCTCCACGCGCGTTATGTCCGCGCCGGACTGCAACAACATGGAGCACGCCTTTGCCGTTACGTCTATTATCCTTTTTAATTCTGTCTTATACATGACACTGTCCTTATATAAGTTTTTTCTTTACTTCCGTCGCCACGCCGAGGATCGCCGCGGAGCCGCATTCAAAATCCGCCGCGGACAGAACGTACGGCTGATACGCCGGGTTTTCGGGGAAGAGCAGAACGGTCTTGTTCTGTATCCTGTACCGTTTGAGCGTGGCGTAATCCGTGTCGACAAGACAGGCGACTATCTGCCCGTCCTCCGCGTAATTCTGCTTATGGACGAGGACGAGAGAGCCGTCCGTTATCCCGGCGCCTACCATACTGTCGCCGTTCACGCGCAGATAAAAGTATTCCGACGGGTCGTCAACGTCCGCAAACTCATACCCTTCAAGAAATTCCTCCGCGTTTATCGGTACGCCCGCCTTTATCGTACCCATAACGGGGACGCGTTTGAGACCGTTTGCCGAGTAGACGTTCGGCGGCTCGACGCCGGTTATAAGCTTATCGACAGATATGCCGAAGTATTCCGCTATCTGCGGCAGCCTTTTGGTGTATGATTTGCTTTTTCCGCTCTTCCAGTCGTTTACGGCGGAGCGGCAGAGACCGAGAGATTCCGTAAAGCGCGCCTGCGCGCCTTTTTTATTGCCTATTAGCGTCAGAATGTTTGAGAGTACCCTTTCCATAACGCCTCCGGGAACGTGTATTTTGAAAAATGTTCGCAAATTGCGAATTTTCCTCTTGACAAAATCGGAATTTTGTGGTATAATGTACACAACAAAGGAAATCCGCGAACAACTGTATAATATCACATATTCTTTTTGTTGTCAAGGCGTATTTGTTAAATTTACGGATTTTTGCGGAATTCTTTTGAAAAAAACGCTCGTTTATGGGGATAAGGAGGAATGTGCTCTAACAAAAATGATAAAAAGAAACGACAGTAAGTCCCGTTATTTTCGGGACGACGTAAATTTTAAGGCGAACAAATGTTCGTTATGCGGAAGCTGTGAGGCGGAGGATTACATTTACGCGGACGGTTACACCATCTGCGAACAGTGTGCCGAGCAGCTTGATCTCTCGGATATACTCGATCTCTTCGGATATGAAAGCACTGCGGAGCTTATAGAGGCTCTCGGCGAAAATGAAGAGATATAAATATCTGACAAGAGCGGAGGCGTACGCCGATTTTTGCCGCTCAAACAATATGCTTGCAAACAAAGCGGGATTTTTGAGGCGTGAAAAGCTGGCGCCGCACGTCTACGACGAATACTGCAAACAGAACCGCGACGAAGCGGAGCTGATAGACGCGGTATTCGAGGACGAGGCTTTGAACGCCGGAGCAAAAAATCTGTCCGCCACGGTCCTCAGTATGTACTTGAAAAACCTTTTTGAAAAGGGAGAAAAGGACGACGGCGCGATAAGCGTCATAACGCTGAACGAGGCGGAGGACGCGCTTTGAAACAAATAATACTGTCGGGCACCCCGTCTGAAAAACAAAAACTGCTCTTTGCCTCACGGTGCAGATACACCGCGTACGGCGGAGCGAGAGGCGGAGGAAAAAGCTGGGCGTTAAGAAGAAAGATCATACTTATGTGCATACATTACCCCAATCTAAAATGTCTGCTTATAAGACGCAGCTACGGGGAGCTGCGATATAACCATATACTGCCCATCCTGTCCGAGCTGTCGGGCCTTGTTACTTACTCGGAGCTTAACAAGACAGTTGCGTTTCCGAACGGCTCGACTGTAAAGCTCGGTTATCTGTCCGACGACGGCGACACGCTGCAATATCAGGGACTTGAATACGACGTCATAGCCATAGACGAGGCTACGCAGCTGACGGAGTATCAGTTCAATATTTTAAAAGCGTGTCTGCGCGGAAACAACAGCAACCCCAAACGGATGTATCTTACCTGCAACCCCGGCGGCGTGGGGCACGGTTGGGTAAAGCGTCTGTTCGTTGACAAACTCTACCGGGACGGCGAGCGCGCGGAAGACTACGGCTTTATACAGGCGACCGTCTTTGACAACACCGTGCTGCTTGAAAACGACCCCGGATACGTATCTCAGCTGCAAAGCCTGCCGAAGGCTCTGCGCGAGGCGTGGCTTTACGGCAGCTGGGATATATTTTCCGGTCAGTTCTTCCCGGAGCTTGCCGACGGCGGCCGTACCGTATACGGCTTTGAGATGCCCGATATATGCCGTGTGACCGGCGGGCTTGATTACGGCTTTGACGCGACGGCGCTCGTGCTTTTATGCGCGGATCCTTACGGCAGGCTCACCGTGTTCCGCGAATTCATCCGCTCCGATCTTACGCTTACCGCCGCCGCGCGGCGGATAGCGGAGGTCTGCCGCGGCTTGAACGTCGATTATATCGCCGCCTCGCCGGATCTGTGGAACAGACGGCAGGACAGCGGTATATCGGGATATGAAACGATGATGAGCGTTGAGGGAATGCCGCCTCTGATACGCGCCGACGACAGACGCGTCGCCGGCTGGCGCGCGGTAAGGGAGTTTTTATCCGATAATCTGTACGTTTCCGCGGAATGTACGGAGCTTATAAGATGTATGACGTCTCTTACGTACGACAAAAACAGGGCGGAGGACTGCTCCGATACGCCGCACGATATAACTCACTTGCCGGAGGCGCTGCGCTACGCGGTAATGTCGAGGATATCGCCGCCGGAGCAGGATAACGACCGGTACGGCGTAAAGAAACGCGGTATGCGCGGCGTACCCGTTTGCAAATATTGAAAGGAATAATAAAATGGACAACATAACGAAAGCGTGGGAACGCTTTGAGGCGGGAAGAGACTATAAAAGGCGCATAGACCTGTACCGCACCGTGCGTGAGAACGAGCGCTTTTACAGAGGCGACCAGTGGCACGGCGTCGTATCGGGCGAGCTGCCCACTCCCGTGTTTAACGTGATAAAGAGGATCACGGATTACATGGTGTCGTCCGTCTGCTCTCAGCCCGTGTCGATCGTTTACAGCGACGACAGTATGCCGGTGACCGAGATGTGCGAAAACAAGAAGCAGCTGCAAAAAGGCTTGAAGCTGCTCAACGGCAACGCGGCGTACAGGTATGACAAGTGCAAGCTCGACGCGCTTATAAGGCAGGCGCTTCTCGACGCGGCTATATCCGGCGACGGCGTGTTCTACTGCTACTGGGAGCCTGAGACGAAGACGAACCAGCCGCACACGGGAGATATAAGGACCGTTCTGATCGACAATACGGATCTGTTCGTCTCCAACGTGAACAGCAGGGATATACAGGAGCAGGACTACGTGATGCTCGCCGGACGCGATACTGTCGAACATTTGTTCTCGGAAGCGCTGAAAAACGGCGTTGACAGGGAGACGGCGGAGAAGATCCGCGCCGACGACAACGAGGACATATGCGGCGATATGTATAAGACCGAGGCGAAGGATTCAGAGCACGCGACGTACCTGATAACCTTCACGCGTGACGGAGACGGATATATACGCTGGGAGAAAAGCACGAAAAACGTGGTGATAGCCGAGCGCAAAACGAAAATGCGCCGCTACCCGATAGCGTATTTCGCCTGGGAGCGCGTAAAAGGCAGCTTTATAGGCAACTCGCCCGTCACGTCGCTTATAGAAAACCAGAAGTACATAAACAAGGCGTACGCGATGGTGATGAAGCATATGACGGACACGGCGTTTTCCAAAATAGTGTACGACAAAACGCTTATCCCGGAGTGGACGAACGAGGTCGGAGAGGCTATCGGCGTGCGCGGAGGCGGCGACGTGAGAAACGCGGCGTCGATCATCGGCACGGGACAGCTTCAGTCCGGTTTCCTTGAAGTCATAGCGATGACGCTGAACAACACCAAGGAGATGATGGGCGCGACGGATACGGCGCTCGGTGAAGTAAAGCCCGAGAACACGTCCGCCATACTCGCCTTGCAGGAGGCGTCGGCCGTCCCGCTTGAAAACATAAGGCAAAATCTGTATTCGTGCATCGAGGATCTCGCTCTGATCTGGGCGGATATGCTCCTCGGCTGCTACGCGGAGGACAGACTTGTCATATACAAAGACGAAAACGGAGAGGAAAAGGCCGAAAAGCTGACGGGGCTTTCCGAAATAAAGAAAGCGCTTTTGTCGGCGAGAGTCGACGTCGGCGCCGGGAGCAGATACTCGCAGATAGCGTCGCTGAATACGCTTGACAGACTTCTGTCGGGCGGTTACATAACGCTTAAACAGTACCTGAAACGGTTGCCCGACGGTCTTATAACAGATAAGGAGGAGCTTTTGCAGAATGCCTGAAAACGACAGAGCTGAGATCGAAATAGCGGAGTTTACCGAGCTTTATCCCGACACGGAGCTTGACAGCATACCAATCACCGTATGGGAAAAGGTAAAGGCCGGCACAAAGCTGTCCGACGCCTATTCCGAGTACGAGAAGAACAGGAAAAGACGGTACGACGACGCCGAAAAGAAAAACACGGAAAACGCCGAGCAGTCAAGCGGGCGTATAAGCGGAGCGTCGAAAAAGGCTATATTCACCGCTAAGGAGGTCGCCGCCATGAGCAAAAACGAGGTGGCGGCAAATTACGACGACATACTTTACAGTATGAAGTCAAAAGGTTTTTACAACTGAAATTAAAAAGGAGATTTTAAATAATGGCACTTACATATTTTATCCCGACCGTCTGGTCGGAAACACTTTACAGAGAGCTTGACCGCGAATACGTGGCGGTCAAAAACTGCAACAGAGACTACGAGGGCGACATCAAAAACGTGGGAGATTCCGTAAAGATCGTCGGCATATCGCCCATATCCGTGTTCGATTACACGAAGAACACGAATATGTCCGCACCGTCCGAGCTGTCCGACACGGAGCGCACGCTCACCATAAACAAAGCCAAGGCGTTCAACTTTGCGATAGACGATATCGACAAAGCCCAGGCGACGCCCAAGCTCATGAAGGAGGCGATGCGTCTTGCGGCATCCGCGCTTGCAAACGAGGCGGACAAGTACGTTTTCTCGCTTTATCCCAATATCCCGAACACTAACGCCATGACGTACGCCTCCCTCACCGCGGACGGCGTCATAGATATGCTTCTCGCAGTAAGACAGAAGCTGCTTGAACAGAACGTTCCGGGCAACGAGGAGATAATCCTTGAAGTACCGCCCGCCGTCGCCTCGCTCATAATCAAGGCGAAGATAGTGAACGGCACGGATAACTCGGAAGAGCTTGACAAGGGGTGCATAGGCACGTTCCTCGGATTCAAGATCTACGTTTCAAACAACGTGGCGAATACTACGAGCAACAGCGTCGTAACGCACAAGTGCTTTGCGCGAACAAAGAGAGCCATAACGTTTGCGGAGCAGCTGAACGAGATCGAGGCATACCGTCCCGAGCTCCGTTTCGCGGACGCGGTCAAAGGTCTGCACCTCTACGGCGCAAAGATCGTATACCCGAAGGAGATAGTGCTTCTCAACATTTCCGTCGGAGCGTAATAAAAATGCTGTTATCGGATATTTACAATACCGCGTCGTCGCTCATATCTGAACAGCCCGACGGCGCGGACAACGCCGATCTTAAAGAAAGGGCGGTGTATCTGCTGTACCAGATCATATCCGAGCTGACGCCGCTCGATATTGCGGCGACAGGCGAGGAGCGGGAATATCCGTCGTCTCCACAGAGCCTGACGGAGACGTTTCCCTTGTGCGACGGGCTTGCGCATATATGCGCGTACAAGCTTGCGTACCTGTTGGTCGCGGACGAGGACGCGACGTTATACACGGTTTTGCGCGCGGAATACGAAAACGCGAAAAAAGCGTTTATTAACGGTATGTCCGCCGAAATATCGGGCACCGTTAACGTCTATCCGTAAAGGAGGCTTTATGGCAAGATACAGAAAAAGCGGATCGGAGATAATATATACCGATAAATGGAAAGGTCTTGATATGACCCGGGAGGAAAAGAAAAACTTTTCCTCCTCGGTATATATGAAAAACTTTGCCGTAACGGGCAAGTACGATCTGAAAAAGCGGTGCGGATATAAAAAGATAAAGGACAACGTTTACTGCGACAGCTGTTATCACGGCGTGATAAACGGCACGGGGTATTTCATATACAAAAGCGGGAGGATGCTTTACGCGCTCGATCTGTCCGATATGTCGGATATTTCATACGATACGGAAAGCTTTGCCGCCGCCGGTTATTTCACCTTCGGCGGGACGGTGTATATTTACGGAAACGGGCTTTTGTATAAATTCGACGGCGCGTCGTTTTCGCCTGTTTCGCCGTACGCTCCGACGGTTGCGATAACGTGCTCGCCGTCAGGGCAGGGAACGCTCTACGAGAGCCTGAACGTACTGTCGGACAAAGCGATAATATCGTATTCGCCCGACGGTACATCCACTGTTTACAAGCTGCCGGACGACGCGCAGAGCGTCGTTACCGTAGAGCTTGACGGGCAGATAGTGACGAGCGGCTATACGTTTGACGCATCGGCCCACACGCTTACGTTCACATCGGCGCCCGCGGGCGGCGTCCCCGACAGTCTGACCGTGACGTTTTCTTTATCTGACGAGACGATGCTCAATATGCCGTATATCGGAAACAAATTCTGTATTTACGGCGGGAGCAGGGACACAAGGGTGTTCGCGTACGGAAACGGCAATACCGTTTATTACTCCGACGTGACCGGCAATGGCGCGGACGTCACGTATTTCCCCGCGGACAATTTCATAAAAGTCGGTGACGGAGGAAAGGTCACCGCGCTCGTGCGCCACTACGACAGACTTATGATATTCAAGGAGACGGAAACGTGGTTTTTAAGCCCGTCCGTCGTCGACTGCGACGGATATTCAAAGCCGTCCTTTCCGCTCTCCCCGCTCAATTCCACCGTCGGCTGCGCGGGCGGCGGCGCGGTTTACGCCGACAACTCTCCTTTTTCGCTCTCGTACGACGGTATATACGTCTTCGGTCAGAGCACGGTAAGAGACGAGCGCAGCGCAAAGCGCATATCCGACAGGATAGCGCCGTACCTGACACCGGCGTTTTTATATCACGCGGTAACGTACGATTTTGAACCGGACAAGGAGATCTGGATGTGCTTCGGCGATAACGTCATCATCTATAATTACGGCAACGACACGTTTTACAGGTATGAAAATATACCGGCGGAGTACTTTTTCAACAACAGCGGCGCGCTCTCGTTTTATTCTGACGGCGCGATATACGCCTTTGACGAGGGCGTGTCCGACGACGACGGAGAGCCCGTTGCCGCCGTTTGCGAAAGCGGCTTCGTCTGCCTTGATAAAACGGTGAAGAAAAGACGTCTGCGCCGTATCAGCCTGTCGTACATCCCGGCGTCGAAGGGCGTCGTTACCGTCAGCGCGACCCCGAACAGAGGCTCCGTGCGCAGCGCGGTATTTTCCGGGTCGCCCTCCGGCTTCGATTTCAACGCAGTCGATTTTACAAGCCTTACGTTTTATTGCAGCGACGTGCCGGATCACAGCGAGAGGCGCGTTGGTCTTTCATCTTTTGAGGGCTTGAAGCTGACTGTAACGTGCGAGGGCGGCAGGACGGTAGTATCCGGTGTTTCGCTTTACGTTGACGGCGCATAAAATGGTACGGAGGAAGTGTAATGACTAACGAGGATATTTGCAGCGCTCTGGGCCGTCACGAGCAGATGCTTTTGTCAGTACAGAAGCAGATAGACGAGCTCAAAACGGTGCAGAGCGAAATAAAAGTGATGAACGAATCGCTTATAGAAATGACAAACGAGATCAAGCACACGAATGCGTCTTTATTATCGTGCGAAAGCAAGATAAACGAGCTGCAATCGGCGCCCGGAAAACGGTTTGAGAAGATCGCCGTTTCGCTCATAGCGTCGATTTTATCCGGCATAACCGGGTACGTGCTTGCGAGATTTTTCGTATAAGGAGGCAGGATGACAGAATTTATAACAGTAGAAGCACTTGTCACATTCGGCGGCGCGACGGCGGCGGCAGGCGCCGTGACGGAGCTTTTGAAGCCGCTTTTGAAAAAGCTGCCGTTTGAGATAAGTCCGAGGATAATATCGTTTTTCGCGGCGCTCGCGATCCTTACCGTGGGCTTCGCGTTCAGCGGGAGCAGAGAACCGGCGGATTACGTACTTTGCGTCATAAACGCCGTGTTCGTTTCGCTCTCGTCAAACGGAGGCTACGACGTGATAAAAGCGATCGTCGGCGGAGACGGCGGCACGGAGGACAATGATGAAGATAACACTTGACCCCGGACACGGACCGTTCGGGAATCCCGGGGTCTTACCGGGGTATTACGAGGGAACGCGGGTATATATGCTCGCGCAGACGTTGAAAGAGGAGCTTGAAGCGTATAAGGGTACGGAGGTAGTCATAACAAGAAAGACGCTTGACGACAATCCTTCGCTTGCAAACAGGGGAGGAGAAGCGGCAAAGAACGGCAGCGAGCTTTTTATCTCGCTCCATTCGAACGCCGCCTCCAACCCCGCCGCGCACGGTGTTTCCGTTTTCAGAAGCGTCAAGAGGCCGGACAGCGAAAAGCTGGGCAGACTGCTCGGCGAGGCGGTCGTAAACGTCATGAAAAAGCGTACGGATATAACGTACCTGCGCGGAGTTATGACGAGGACGGAAAACTATAACGGAACCGTGCAGGACTATTACGGAGTTATACGCTCGTCCGTAAAATCGGATAAGGTAAAATATTCATATATAATAGAACACGGCTTCCACACAAACCTTACGGAATGCGGGTATATGTTCGACGACAAGTCTTTATCGGATATAGCAAAGACGGAGGCGGAGGTTATAGCAAAGTACTTCGGACTTGAAAAGAAGGACGACGGAAAGCCCGTCGGGTATATAGAATACGCGGTTCAGCCCGGCGACACGCTCTCGGCGATCGCGCGTAAGTACGGCACCACTTGGAGAGAGCTCGCGGATTACAACAAGCTTGAAAATCCCGATCTCATATTCACGGGGCAGATAATTAAAATACCCGTTTACGATGAGATAAACGTCGGCGACGTCGTTAAGATAAAGGACGACGTCAATACGTACTTTCCGGGCGGACGGCCTTTTTCCAAATGGGTGCGCGACTATTATTACGTAGCGGCGCAGACCGGAGATTCCAAGGGCAGGCCCGTATACAGAGGCGGCGACAGATGCGTGCTTTTGGGAGATAAGATAAACAAAAAAAGCGGAGCTCACGTCGGCTCCCCGATCAACTCGTGGGCGAGCGTGAACTACGTGGAGAAAGTTGAATAATTAAAAATAAAGGAAGGGCAAAATGGCAATAAGAAAATTTACGGAAAACGTAAACGTTATATCGGCTTTGCCGGACGCGCCGTCCGCCCCCGAATACAACGCCTCAATTTTGAAGGCGAAATTTGACGAGGCGGCGCTGAAAATAAAATCGTATCTTAACGATACACTCATACCCGATATTGAAAACACGGCGATAGAGGGCGTGGGCGTGGTCAGAAAGCTGCTCGTATCGTACGATTATTCGGGAATGTTTACGTTCGATACGGAGGAATATCCGTCCGTCGGCGGCGTGTACGACGTCGTTCTGGTAGGCGGCGGAGGCGGAGGGAGCATAAACAGCTCCTACGCCTTGTCCTCCGGTACGGGCGGCGGCTCCGGCGCGGTAACGAAGACCGTGGGCGCCGTGCTTGAAGGAGAATACCACGTTTCCGTGGGAAGCGCGGGCGTAAGCGACGCAGGCTCCGGCTTTGCCGGAGGCACTACGTTCATGATGAACGAATCCTACACGTTTTTCCAAAGCGCGTCAGGCGGCGACTGTTCCTCTCAACTGAGCAAGATCGGACATTCCGGCGGTATTGGCGGAAGCGACGGATCGTACGCCGACGGCGCCGGTTATTACGGCGCGGGCGGCGATAACGAGTACGGCAGAGGAGTTCGCGGCGCGGCTCTGTCCGACGACGTGGTACCCGCGGAGGGCTATGGCGCCGGCGGCTGGGGAAACTTCACCGCAACGTGCGGCGCGGCGTTCATATATGGGTACGTGAGGGTGTAGTATGGCAAACAAAACGTATGAAAGCTATGAGATGCTTGCAAAGCTGTTGAATTCCGAGCGCAAGGAGAACATAGACAAGGCGTACAACGCCCTGTCCGCGGCGTTAAGCGAGGCGTACGCGGAAAAGCGCGACGAAAACTCGGCGGAGTATTCCAAAAAGCGCGACGCGCTTGAAAGAAACAGAGCAAAGGCGGAAAAATACAGAAGCTACTTCATGACGGACAAGGGCTATTCAGGCTCGGGTATCGAGGCCGACGCAAAGCTGAAATCCGATCTTTCGTATAATTCAGATCTCGCGTCGCTCTACGCGGCGGAGGCGGGCGCCGACGCGGCGCTGGCTTCTTCGTACGAGGCGGAGAATATGAAAAACGAAAGAGAGAAGAGCGACAAGGTCGCCGCGGCGGATAAGGAGCTGTCCGACACGCTCTACAAGATAAAGAACGACGAGGTGACGGCGGAGCTTAAAGAAAAACAGTTCGATATGCAGAAGGAGCAGAATCAGAACGAGCTCGAGCTCAAAAGAAAGCAGCAGGAAGCGGAAAACGCGCTGAAAGAAAAGGAGCTGGAGCTGAAAAAATTGCAGGCGGAGCTAAGCTCGGCGAAGAATTCTTCCGACAGCAAATCTGAGACGGCGGCGCTGAACGAAAAGATAAACGCGTACAGACAAACGCTGTACGGCAATATCAAGGACAACTTTGACAACGCCCGAAGCCTCGACGAGATGCAGAGGATATACGATTCCGTAACGGGCGTGAACGCGGAGCAGTCCGTGGAGCTTTTCGGAGAAAAGCTGTATAACGATCTTGTGAAATCGTTTTCCAAGGCGATAACGAATGAAAAAGTCAAGAAAGCCGACGCCGAGACGGTGCAGAAGCTTTACGACAGATTCGTTAACGCCGGCGACGAATATCACAATCAGACGTATATGAAGCTCAAGCGCGAGCTTGCGTACAGCAATTTCCCCGGCTTTACCGCCGACCAGCTTGAAAGAGCGTATAAGCTCTATCTGAACAACAACTGAATATAGGGCGGGACGTTTGTTCCCGCCTTTTTCGATCAAAACGGGAAGGGAGACCCCTCCCCTAAAAAGAGCGATGCGTTCTGTAGGTGTCGGCGTTATCGACTGCTCGTTTAAAACATTCGTCTGTGCGGCCGGCGTTCGCCTCGTTCCGCAGGGGTCGGCGCCCTCGACGACCCGATACCTTGTTTTACATCGAAATATTGACAAATTTATAAAATTGTGTTAAAATATAGAACGACTAAAACTTTTTTTCGCTTTTTTCAGTCTAATATGTCAAAGGAGGTGCGGGAGTGGACAAACAGGAATTTGCGCGGCGTGTTCAGGACAGAAGAAAAGACCTTTATATAGCCGCCTTGTCCGTGGTGCGCAACACGGAAGACGCAAAAGACGCCGTATCGGAAGCGGTCGCTTCCGCATGGGAAAATCTTTACAGGCTGAGGGACGATAATAAATTCGACGCCTGGCTTTTGAAGATACTCTACAACGTATCAAAGGATATGTATAAAAAGAGCCGCGCGTACGCCGATCTGTCGGAGTTGGCGGGCGCGTTCGAATACGACGCGGATCTTGAAAACGTGGAATTCTTTGATATCATAAGCAGATGCGGTTTTGACAAAAAAACGGTGACTATCCTCGTTCTGCGCTTCGTTTACTGCTATTCGCTTGACGAGGCGGCGGACCGTCTTGACTTGCCGCTGTCTACCGTAAAATCAAAGTATTACAAAGCCCTGAAAAAACTATCGGGTGTGGAGGGACTGAAATAATGGAAAAAAGAGATCTTAAAAGGACGGAAGAGCTGCTTGAAAAACGGTTTTCTGCCGTAAAGCGCGAGATAAAAGACCCGGGATATATCGAAATAGAATATAATAAGAAGAAAAAAGAAAAGAAAGAAAGCTTTTTCAGCCGCCCCGGAATGCAGCTTGCGGGCGTGTTCCTCGCCGCGATAATGGTCGGCGCGGGCACGTTCGGTGCGCTGAAATATATCGAACACAAAGGTGATCAGATCGCGGGACAGAGCGGGACCGATCCCGCGGTCACGTCCGATCCTCCGGCGGACGGTACCGAAAAGGCGGATAATACGAACAAAAGCGAAAAATACGACCGTCTGATCCTTTTCATCGATCCGGATAAGAAAGACGCGATAAGCTATTACAGAAACATGGTGGGCAAACACGCCGGCGCGATAGGCGGCATCGGGTACGACAGGGAGCTGGAAAAGCTCGGCATAAGTATCGAGAAAAATCTGAAATCGACGTACATCTCGTACACGTTAACGACAAAGTACGGTGAAACGGGTACGACGAAATACCCCGGATTTATGACGTTTCCCGACAGCCGGAACGGTTATCCCGTAAAAGTCATAGTTATGGATGACTATGACAAAGACGGGATCAAGGTGCTGTACGTAACGGAGGAAGACGCCGAACGTCCGAAGGTAAAGATAATAACTGACGATATGGCGGGCGGGTCCTTTACGGAAGAACTTGACATATCGGCGCTTAAACCGTATATGGGCGACTTGCCGTATTATCTTTACCTTGATTTTGAAAGCAGCGTAAAAACGGAGTATCCCGACGGATCATCGTTTTCAAAAATTCTGTTGAAGGTTAGGTACTGTACCGGCGTCGTGTCGCCATCGTCAAAGTATGACTGCGAAAAAGCGTTTGTCGTGAATATCGTTGACGGCGAATTCGTTTTGGGTGAGGAGTTCGGCGATCCCGAGATACCCGATCTGTCCGATATGACGTTCACCGTATCATCGGGCGGGGATTCGTGCCGCGCCGCGCTGATCGGATCTTATTGTCAGGACATAACCGTCAATATGAACGGAGAACTGTTCGCACACAGCGATCCGTCAAGCGCCGATATACCGAAAATCAATTATAACGGTACGCTTGATCTGCGGTACGACGCGGATAAGACAAACGATTTGTTCAGCTGGTTCGCCGTTACCGGTGTCACGCTTTACGACGATTCCTGGAATATTATATGTATAACGGGCAACGCGGAAGACGCGATGAAGGTGCTTGATATAAAGAAGCATTCGTCGGTCAATATCGTCATACATTGCGCCGGCAGAGACAATAACCCTTTGCTTTCGTCGGATATGTTCTGCTACGATTTCGCGTTCCATGTAAATCAGTGGGCGTACGACACGTACGATATAGATTTGAACCCGCTGCCGGATATTCCCGACCGGGAGGCCCCCGTATATCTTTATATAAGACCGTCATGGCGCGGCGGGAAGGAAATACCCGACCGCCTTGTAAGTATAAAAATACCGGGAAATAAAACGGTTTATGCAAACGATGAAAAGCTGTACGAGGTATACGAGTTAAACGCTGAAAACTCCGATAAGATCGAGCTGAAATACGACGAAAAGGCGGAGCTGAAAAATATAGATATTTATAAAGACAGCGATTCGCCGTATGACTGTATAAGCTGCACAAGCGAAAAAGAGATGAGCGACGCGATATTGAGGCTGAGGGACGATGAGAAACTGAGCAGCTGTCTGGTCACCTTTACGTTTGAAATAAAGTCGGACAAAAAAGACGCGCAGTATGACGAATATACGGTATATACGTACGAATGCTCCGTAAGATTCATATTGAGGTAAAACGTTAATTTGCCGGGCAGGCAAAAAAAGCCTTCTCCATTGGGAGAAGGGGAAGATGATAAAAACCGCCGTTTCCGCGGCGGTTTTGATCTTTATTTTTCAACGGGCTCCCATTTACTGCGGACAGACGACACTATTTCTCCGTCGCGTTTCATAAGAGCTATTACGTTGCGAACAAGTCTCTGGTCGACCCCGGTCAGCTCCGCAATCGCGCTGATAGGGAGCGGTTTTCCGGCTGCTCTCAATGTCTGGAGAATCATCTGACGTAATTCCATAAACGGTGTCCTTTCTTTTATGCGATCGAATTCAAATACTTTACAGCCTCGGTTGCCGCGGCGGCTCCGTCCGACGCCGCCGTAACAAGCTGGCGTACTTCCTTTGTTCTGTTGTCGCCGGCGACGAATACGCCCGGCGTTTTTGTTTTGCAGTCCTCGCCCGCTTTCGCGTAGCCGGCGCTGTCAAGTTCTATCAGAGAAGCGAAGTTCTGGTTTTCGGGTATCCTGCCCACGGCGACGAACAGACCGTTCACCTCTAATTCTGTAACTTTTCCGTCGTTGTCCGTTACCTCTATGCTTTTCAGCCGCTTTTCCGCGTTAAGCTTCGTGACGCGGCTGTTCAATACGAGTTTTACGTTTTCGCGGCTGTATAGCAGCTTTACCGTCGCGTCGTCGCCCCTGAAACCGTCGCGTCGGTGTATCAGATATACCGTCTCTGCAAGCTCCGAGAGGTACAGCGCGTCCTCGAGCGCGGTGTTGCCGCCGCCCACGACGGCGACCGTCCTTCCTCTGAAAAACGCTCCGTCGCACGTAGCGCAGTACGAGATACCTCTGCCGACGAGCGCGTCCTCGCCCTCGACCCCGAGCTTTCTGTTCTCCGATCCCGTCGCTATTATCACCGCCCTGCATTCGTGCACCGCGGCGTTTGTGACGACCTTTTTTATTTTTCCGTCCTCAATTCTGACGGCTTTTTCGAATACTGTTTCCGCCCCGAGCGCTTTTGCCTGCTCAAACACCTTTGTCGCAAAGTCAAATCCGGATATGCCGGGCTCAGCGGGGTAGTTATCTATATGCGGCGTGTTTATTATCTGCCCGCCGTAGCTTTTTGCTTCTATGAGAAGCACGGATTTTGATGCGCGCCTTGCGTAAATCGCCGCGGTAAGTCCCGCGGGACCGGCGCCTATGATTATAACGTCGTACATATTATTTCTCTTTGCGTATATTATTCAGTACTTTACAGATAAGCTCATGAAGCGTGTGCAGCTCGTCGCTGTCAAGTCCGGTCATCTGCGCGGCTTTTCCCGGCAGACACATGATCTGATCTTTAAGCGAGACGCCCTTTTCCGTGGGCTTTATTATAAGCGAGCGTTCGTCGCTTTCGTCTCTCTTTCTTGTTATAAATTCCTTTTGCTCAAGCTTTTTAAGTAAAGGCGTAAGCGTGCTCGGATCGAGCAGAAGCGTATCCGCCGCCTCCTTTACGCTCGATTCCCCCGTCTCCCACAGGTACGCCATGACAACGAACTGCGTGTACGTCATTCCGTAAGGCTCAAGCATGGAATTGAGCGACAGCATAAGCTCCTTTGCACAGAGGTACACGGGGAAGAATTTTTGATTTTCAAGACACAGCGGGTCTTTTGTTCTTGTCATAACAGCACCGCTTTCTTCATGCCGTGCACTTTATGCCCGGCATTTTCATATATCCGGAAATTCGAGAATTCCCGTTTTATCTTTCCGATCTTTAAATCATACACTTTCACGTCGCGGCCTCCGGAGTTTATATTTTGCGTACAAATAAATTGTATCAAATCAGATGTTACATATCAAGTAATAAATTGTAAATTAAGTATATTGACAAAAATTTTTTTGCCTGATATAATAATTTTTGAAACTTTTGGCACCTTTTGTGAATCTTATATGGTGAAGGGCGAAAAGAGAGGGCGAAGGATATGACGAAACAGGAATTTGTATCGTCCGTGTCAGCCAACGAAAAGCTTTTGTATATCGCCGCGTATTCGGTAGTGCGCAATACCGAGGACGCAAAGGACGCCGTGGCGGCCGCCATAGCGAAGGCGTGGGAAAAGCTTGACAGGCTGAGGGACGAGGACAGATTTGACGGCTGGATATTGAAGATAACGTATAACGAGGCGAAAAAAATGCTCCGTCACAGAGACGGACAGGTGAGCCTTGACGACGTTAAGGAGCCGTCGTGTGATGACGGTCTTTCCGATATGCGTTTCTTCGATCTGCTCTCCTCCGCAAAGCTCGACGAAAAGAGCCGCCGCATAATGATCCTTCGCTTCTTCTACGGCTGCGAGCTGCCGGAAACGGCGAAAATGATGGGCATGCCCTTAAGCTCCGTAAAAACCAAATATTACAGAGCGCTTGAAAAGATCAAAAAGCTTCCCGGAATAAGATAACGAGGTGCAAAATGAAAAAGAATTACAGTGATATAGAAAAAATATTATATGACAGCGCAAAAAAAACGGTGGACGGCACGGAGTACAAAAACGTCGTATATACGGAAAAAGTAAAACTGAAAGAGAAAAAGGAGCGCGATACGACGGTCGCGCACTCGATATTGCAGGTCGCGGGCGTTTTCCTCGCCGCGATCGTAATAGGCGGCTTTGCGTTTGCCACGATGTACGTTAAGGATTTTATGCCGCCGTTTCAGAAAACCGGTACGGATACACAAGACGTGACGGTAACCGAAACGAAAGAAGCGGAAAAACAGCCGGAAAAAACTAACTACGAATACAAATTCGAGGGGCTGCACGCGATAGAGTTTTCGCAAGACGAATTCGTAAGCACGAAGGAAAAACTGCCGATAGAGGGCGATTACGTAAACGTTCGAAAATTGCAGAACAAGGCGGCAGACGATTTTTTATTCAACGTTTATATCTACGATAAAGAGGTAAGGGTCACAAACTATAATAAGGTGAAAAAGACGTGGCTCTGCTTAACGGATAAGAACGGAGGTCTTGTCGCCGAGATAGAGCCCGAGACGCTTTACGCGTATTACGGAAGCCTGATCTACGCCGAAAGCTCGCCTGACGGCGCCCCCGCCGTACTGCTTTCCGTCAGATATGAAAACTATGCGAAAATAGCCGTACTGCTGCACGACTGTAAAACAAATAAAACGAAAAGGATATACGATATAAACGCCTCCGCTCTGGAATTTAAGGGAAATGAAGTGTTTTCCAACGGCATCACGCTCAAAGCAAACGCGGAGGAGGGAAAGATCCGGCTTTTACTGTCGGCAAGACGGTATACGAACGGCATCGTGAACTTTGCGGTGGAAGCGGCGGACGAGATATCCGGACAGGATCCCGATATAACACGCGAATGGTTTAAGGAGTATTTTACAAAGGACGGCGGACTTAACGACCGCGTGTACCGCGTAAAAACGCTTGTAAAGGGTGACGACGGCTACGGCTTTGTCGACATAGATTCCGAGCCTCTGCCGTCCGGTACGACGAAAATGCTGTACAAAGCGCCGGAATTTTCGGCGGGCAGAAAATTCATAGCTGTAACGTCCGGCGGTGAAACGTACTATCCCGATCCGCTCGGACGGAGGACCGGTCTCTGCGACGACGGCAGTTTGCAGGAGGACGTGTACGGTACGGGACTTAATTATCTGCGCATAGATTATAACGACGATTTTGATATAGAAAACAACGTTTACGGGAAAGATTACAGGATAATAAATATAAAGGTATATAAAACGACCGAGATAGCGGACAGATCGCCGGCGTACTGGGTGCCCGAGCCGAAGGAGAGCTCATACCGCGAATACGGCACGGTCGAGGAGCTCAAAGCGAACCTCAAAGCCGCGGACGACGACGTTTACGTCGTATCCTTCATCGTGTCATGGGACGACGGTGTGCTAAAAGCCCCCGGCGACGTGACGTACAGGTTTACGTATTATATGTACGTCAGTAAGAAATGAATCACGTTTTCAAGGCTCCCTCTTTGAGGGAGCTGTCGCCGATAGGCGACTGAAGGAGTTACACCTCGAGGGTAACTCCTTCCGGGTCGTCGTAGGCGCCGACCCCTACGAAACGGGCGAGCAATGCTCGCCCCTACTTTTGTCTTGACAACCGTTAAATTTCGGTGTATAATGAAATTTAAGAAAAAATTTCGTGATTTTTGAAACTTTTTGCGCCCTTCACGCACCTATACTTATGAAAGGACCTGCAAAAAGGAGATTTGCGATGACAAATGAAGGGTTTGCCGTCTGTGAAAAGACAAACGAAAGGGTTTTTGAGATGACAAAGGATGAATTTGCCGCCGCGGTGACGTCGCAGGAAAAAAAGCTATACGTAGCCGCTTTTTCCGTGACCGCCAATACGGAGGACGCCCGGGACGCCGTCGCCGACGCGATACTTTACGCCTGGGAGCACATTAAGGAACTGCGTGATATAAAAAAGTTCGACGCGTGGCTTTTACATATCACGTACAGCCGGGCAAAGATGATAAGACGAAAGAACAGGACGCGTAGGTGCGAGGATATAGACGACTACCGCGACGCGTTCGGTTACGAGGCGGACACGTCCGATCTTGAATTCTTTGACATCCTCTCCCGCGCAAAGCTTGACGAAGCGGAGCGAAAGATCCTTACTCTTTATTTCATGTACGGCTACACAATGCGCGAGATAGCAGAGATCTCGGGCAAAAAAGAAAACTACGTAAAAACGAAATACTACCGCGCTCTGCGCAAAATGTCCGATCTTAAAGGACTTGTATGAAAGGTGCGTCATATGAAGAAAGAATATAATTACGATAAAGCCGAAAGCTGGTTGAGACGCGGATTTACCGCCGCGGAGAAAAAAATAAAATACAGCGGCTCCATAACCGAGGAGGCGCTCGACCCCGAGAGAAAGAAAACGAGAGTAAAAAGAGAAAAGGAGAGGGGCGGCGGCTTTTTCACCTCCCCGGCGCTTCAGGTAGCCGGCGCGTTTTTGGCGGCTGCCATCGTCGGCGGCGGTACGTTCGGCGCGCTCAAATATCTTGAATATATAGGCGCGCAGCGCATATCCGGCCAGCCGGGCGACGATACGAGCATAAGTACCGGAATAGAGCCCGACGTAACGGCCCCCGACAATAACAACGTGCCTGCAAAGGACTACGAGGATCTTCTGGCGGAGGTAACGAAGGTCGAATACGACGACGAGGCGTCGCAGGGCGGCTACGCTATGGCGCTTACGGGCAGCAGGATATACGGTCTTCGTGCGTACCCTTACGGTGTGACGACGAAAAAATCCAATGACGAGATAGCCGCTGAGCTTTTCGATACCGCCGCGCTGTTCGACGTTGAAATTCCGTTAAGCGGCGATTTTGACATAGTAAACAACGTGGAAAACCGGGAAATGGAATTCCTGTCCGCCGAAATACGAAAAGAAAACACACAGGAAAAAACAAGCTTCAACGCGGCAACGGGTAACAGTATAGCAAAGATAGGCCAGTACATGAGGAACGCGGAGCCCGGCACGTATTACGTATCGGTCATGGTAAGCTGGGACTTCAAGCCGCTTAAAGAGGTCGGCGACGGCTACAGAGTATTCACCCTGCCGTTCAAGCTTATCGTAAGCGACCACACCGAAAGCTCCGGTGTAGAATACGACGAAAGCAACAGCTTTGAGACCGCGCACTATATAAAGGTCACAAGCGGCGGCACGGAATACTATCCGTACGTTCATATATTGAGTAAAAGCACGCATCAAAACGGAGAGAGCGTGGAGATAGACTACGACGTACCCGCTATCGAAGATATAACCATACCGTATAACGACGATTTCAGGATAGTAAGCAACGTGGTCGATAAATACTGCACGGTAAAGTCGATATCCGTTTATAACAACGGTATCACAATGGACAGCATAGGATACAGCGTATCGTCGTTTGCCGAGCTTGAAAACGCTTTGAAAAACGGATTCTATGACGGAAGCGTCTACGTACAAATAATCGCCTCGTGGGTCAACGGCACGAACTACGGCATAGGCTTCACGGTGACGAAGGCGAAGGAAAACGACAACAGGTTTATCGACGTGAACGAGATATATCTGTCGCTCAGTGATTTCACCGAGCCGCTCAATATCGACATATCCTTCCCGACCGAGACGAAATACAAAAATCTCCGTATGCTGAAAAACAAGGATCTCAACATAACGGTTTACAGATATGAAACGGAGGATACAGACAAAAACACCTACGGTCTGTTCATAACGCGCGGCGACGAGTTTATAGCGGAGCTGCCGCCGGTCGAAGGATGCGTGCCGCCCGAGAGATTTATTTACGTGCGTCAAACGCCGTCCGGTGATCCGACTGTATTCTTCACGGTCTGCAAAAACGCGGATAACGGCGATAAATGGACAACGCTTTACGCTCTTGATCTTGTCACGTGTCAGCTGTCGTATATTTCATCCGTAGGTCCGCACGCGTATAATATGGTAAGCAGAGTTATAGACTGCGGCTTCTCCTATAAAGTCGACACCTGCGTCCTCGGACTTGAGGTGATAGGAAGACCTATTCCCGATATCGGAGCGGACGATTATTACGTGGCGCCTATAAGATACAAAAACGGAGCGTATTTGATAGATCCGCCGTACCCTACGTACGAGAAGGGAAAAACGTACAGACCGTTTGAGGGCTTTGACGATACGGGCATAGTAAACCGCATCACGGTAAGCACTAAAAGCGAATCTTACGCCATAAAAACCGGCAGCGATGAAACGGTCGTGTTCGACGGCTTCCTCTCCGTATCGGACGAGGATATAATAGAGGAATGGGTACTCCTTGACGGCGAGAATAAAAAAGAGCTTTTGCGCGGAAACGGACATGAATTCAAAAAAATAGAGGACTATATAAGCGTTCTGAGCATCATAAAGCAGCACGGCTTTATAGTTGAAATGGAAACGACGGATAACGTGCCGTTCAGATTCAACATAATTCAGGGCTTTAGTTTACCGCCGGATTCGGATACGATAGAGCCGGACGACACAACGGAGCCGGGCGATCAGACGACCGATCCGACGTCAGACTTCAGCTCCGTGCTCGAGCCTGTGGGCGACGAGATAAAGGATTACGTCGCGGGTAAAATGTGGAACGGCATGACGTGGGCGCAGCTTGTCGAATCGTTATCGAGACTGAAACAGCTTAAACAAGACATTTTAGCCGATAATTCCGCAAGCAGGATAGAAGAGGCGGACGGAACGTTCGTAAAATACGCGGGTGACGGCGTATATGATTTCCTTGCCTTTATCGAGAAAAACGAAGAGATAAGGGAAGCGAGACTGATACTGTATTCAAACGCCGAGTTTGATTTGCCGTTCGGCATAACGCCCGATATGACCGCGGAGCAGGCGTTGAAGAAAATGGGCTTCACGGAAGAGCAGATAAGCGAGATGAACGGACAGTATAAGCACGGCGATCTGACGCTGTGGTACAGCAAAGCAGGGCTTACCGTCACGTCCGGTCTGATCGACGGCGCGAGCTTTGGTATAGAGCTGTACCCCGAGGGCAAAACGTATAAAAACACCGCGTATATAGAATTTGAGAAATAATCTGAAAGGCTCCTCCTCCGGGGGAGCCGGCGCCGTAAGGCGACTGAGGGAGTTCACCTCGGGGGAAACTCCTTCCGTCAGCTTTCGTGAACCCTCGCGCGACCATGTCACGCGGGGAACCCCTTTTCGCTGACACCTCCCTCAAAGAGGGAGGCAAATCAACCTCCCCCGTTGGGGAAGGTTTTTGTAGGGGTCGGCTACGAGAACCCCCGTTGCTCTCCGGTTCGCAACGGGGAACCCCTAACGACGACCCGCCGCGTGAAATTCGATGCAAGGCGAAAGGACGAAGAAACGGGAGGGGAGACCCCTCCCCTACAAAGAAAGGCAAATCGACCGTTCGATTGCCGGACCGGTGTTCGCCTCATCC
>CADBSB010000040.1 GCA_902797235.1 uncultured Ruminococcus sp.
CGTCAATATCTCTCTTGTTGATCGTAACAGCGCCGGTACCGTGAACGAGGCGTACGCGGGCTATTGATTTTTTTCTTCTTCCTGTGCCGTAGAAGTAAGGCTGAGCTTCGTTATACATTACAATTACCTCCTTATATTACGCGAGCGTCTCGGGCTTCTGCGCCTGCTGCTTGTGCTGTTCGCCGGCGTAAACCTTAAGTCTTGTGATAGCCTTGTCGCCTATGGAGTTGTGGGGGAGCATTCCCTTGACCGCTTTTTCAAACGCGAACTCGGGTTTTTCCGCCATTATCTTTTTGTACTGTACAGCCTTTAAGCCGCCGATGTATCCGCTGTGATGGTAGTAATATTTCTGCTCAAGCTTCTTGCCCGTTAAAACGGCCTTTGCAGCGTTGATGATTATTACGAAATCACCGCAGTCAACGTTGGGTGTGAATTCAGGCTTGTTTTTGCCGCGAAGTATGTTTGCCGCCTTGACCGCCGTCTTTCCGAGCGGAACGCCTGCTGCATCTATAACATACCATTTGCGGTCAACATTTTCTTTCTTTGCCATGTAAGTGGACATAAATGTTTCCTCCGTAAATATTTATCATTCTTTGTCAACGGTTGAGAGTATATCACAATAAAAGCGTTTTGTCAATACCTTTTTGAAACTTTTTTTGATTTATCACCGTATTTTCTTTCATTTTCTTTGATTTTCTCCGTTTTTCAAGCGTTTATGCCTCTGAATTGCGTTCCTTTTTGCACGTTTATGACAGGCGGCGGATACGGTATCACAAAAATAATCGTGAAAATTTACCGTAAATACACCAATTAAAAGAAAATATAAGTTATAATAAAATGAATAAAATTCTTTTAGGGGTGCTTTATGGATCTGACCTTTTCAAAAAACGCAGTTCAGATTTTCACACAATGGTTCGGCAGAAACGGCAACGTCGTAAGCAGCGTGAAAGACGAGATAAGACGGCCGCCGTACCCTTGCGTTAAAATAAACCCTCTCCCCTCCTCCTCGCCCGAGGCGCAGGGGATAGAAAGCGAGCGCGTCCTGAAATACTTACAGCGTCTTTGCCGCGAGCCGGATATAAAAATGCAGACCGTAATAATAGCGCGCAACGGCCATATTATTTCGCGCGCGCATTTTTACCCCTATTCCACCGATATATGGCACGCGTCTTATTCTCTGTCAAAATCGCTTACAGGGCTTGCGATAGGGCTTTTATATGACGACGGACTTATATCGCTTGACGACAAGCTTATAGATATTTTCAGCGATGAGCTGCCGCCCGTTGCGCGCATAAACCACAAATCCACCACGGTAAAGCACTTACTGACGATGCAGACCGGCGTTTTCTTCAACGAGCTCGGCGCCGTGACGGAGACTGACTGGGTGCGCGCGTATCTTGAATCGGGCGTGAAATTCAAGCCCGGCACGCAGTTCGAATACAACAGCATGAACACATATATGCTCTCCGCCATAGTAAAAAAGGTAAGCGGCAGAGGTATGCTCGATCTTCTGCGCGAGCGCGTCCTCTCCCCTATCGGCATAGATACGATATACTGGGAAAAATGTCCGAGGGGCATCGAAAAAGGCGGCTGGGGCATTTACTATTACCCGGACGATATTCTTAAATTAGGTCTTTTATACATTAACGGCGGCGTATGGAACGGCGAGCAGCTCATATCCGAGCGATGGATCAAAGAATCCACCAAAAAGCAGGTCGGCACGCCTGACGAGACGGGTATTTACGATTACGGCTATCAGGTTTGGTGCAAGGAGGACAGAAGAACGTACCTGTTCAACGGTATGTTCGGTCAGAACCTTATAGTCTTTCCCGAGACGAACATAATGATCGCCACGACGGCGAGCATTGACGAGACGTTCCAGAACAGCCCGTTATACACGATAACGGAAAAATATTTCGGCCACCCGTACCGCCCGAGGGGACATCTTGACGAAAACCCGGAAGCGTTATCTGAATTGCGCGACGCCGAGGGCTCGCTCATAATGCACAACAGCGACGCGTATATTCACAAAAACGATACCGACTGTCATTCGCTGAAAGAGCTTAACGGCGTTTATTCCGTAAACACGGAGGACGGCTTCGGGCTGTCTGTCATGCCGGAGCTGTACCAGGGTGTACACAACTGCTTTGCGGAGGGCTTACGCGAATTCGGGCTGACGCTTGACAAAAACGGCGGAGAGCTTTCCACACTCGAGGGCAACACGGCGCACAAGCTGAGCTTCGGCTACGGTAAAGCCGTTCCCGGCTGCGTCTGCTACGGTAAAGAGACGATTTTAACGTCGTCCTACGCCGTGCTGATCGACGATAACTGCGAAAAGAAGCTGCGCATTACCATTTGCTTCCCCGAGCTTCCGAACGTGCGTTATATAACTGTCGGCAAAACCGCCGACGGCGTATCGGTGAAATGGGAGGAGGCGCCGGGCTTCGATTTTCTGGCAAAGCTGATAGACCGGACGTTTTTCGGCAAGCTTTTGCTTGACAAGCACACGATGCCGGCCGGCAGCGAATTTGCCGTAAAGCGTATGCGCTATTTCTTATCTCCCACGGTGAATATGAAAAAAACACAAAAGGAAAGTATCTGATGCGATACAAAAGCGTTAAATTAAAAGAGGGCGTTTTACTGACCGTAATAACGGACGAAAAATTCAAGACCGAGAATATGTCCGTAACGTTCATATCGGACAAGGGCGAGGAAGCGGCGCTTAATTCCGCGCTCCTCACGGGCGTCCTTTCGCGTTCGTCAAAGAAATTCCCCTCTCTTATGAAGATAAACAAAGCGCTCGACGATCTGTACGACGCGCAGCTTAACGCCGACACGGCGCGGCGCGGGCTTTACCATATACCGAGATTTACCGTATCCATGCTCGGAAACAGATATTCGATAGACGGCACGGATATACGCGGAGGCTGTCTCGATATGCTTTACGGCGTTATAACGGAGCCCGATCTTAAAGACGGAAAATTCGACGCGAAAACGCTTATTACCGAGAAAAAACAGCTCGTCGACGCGGTCGCCGACATAAAAAACTCACGCGGAAGCTACGCCGTCCGCCAATGCACGGGCGAGCTTATGGCATACGAGCCGTTATATTCGCCGCGGCTCGGCAGACTGACGGGGATAGACAGCGTGAGCGCGGGATCGCTTACGGCGTTTTACGACCGCGTCATAAAAACGTCCCCCGTGCGTATAATGTTCGTCGGCGGCGACGATGACGACAGGGTATATGAATTTGCCGAAAAATTAGGCGATTTTCTCGGCGACAGACAAAATTACAACGTAGAGGACGTTATATTCAAAGACGCGCCGGACGGTCTTTCATATAAGACCGAGGCGCTGCCCGTTGCGCAGAACGTCTTATGCGTAGGCTGTACTTACGACGGGGATATAAACGACGGACAGAACGCGGCGAGGTCTTTGTTCTGCGAGATATTTTTCCAGAATCCCACCTCGCGTCTGTTTGAAAACGTGCGCGAAAAGCTGTCGTTATGCTACCATTGCTCCGCCGTCGCGATGACCGATCTTAAAAAGCTGATAATATACGCCGGGATCGACGGCAAAAACAGGGAAAAAGCGGCAAACGAGATACTCAAACAAACGGAACTTATAAAAAAAGGCATGACGGAGGACGAGATAAAACGCTGCCGCGCGGCTTTGAAAACGGAGCTTCTGGCCGCGGCGGACTCTCCCGGCAGGACCGCGGGCTGGTACGGCAGACAGCTGCTCTACGGCAAAGAGCCCGAGAGCATAGCGGAATTCACGAAAAAGCTCGACAGCGTTACGGCGGACGACATACTGCGCGTCGCCTCGTCCGTCAAACCGTACCTGATATACGAGCTCGGTCCCGCGGAGGCAAACGCATGAAAATAACGGAACGTATAGATAAAATAACGCGCGAAAGGTACGTTTCCTTCCGCCACAAAAGCGGTGTGAAGGTGCTGATCGCGCCGAACGGATATTCCACCGCGTGCGCCGTCTACTGCTCCGATTACGGCGGCTCCGATACGAAATTCAGATACAACGGCAAGATTTACGACACGCCGCGCGGTATCGCCCATTTTCTCGAACACAAGTTGTTTGAGACGGAGGACGGCGGCGACGCGTTCAAACTCTTTACGGACAACGGCGCCGATTCAAACGCGTTCACGTCGCAAAACTCCACCGCTTTCAACTTCACCTCGTCGACCGCGGATTTTTACAGGTGCCTCGAAATACTGCTCGATTTTGTCCATCACCCGCATTTTACGGACGAGAGCGTTGACAAGGAGCGCGGGATAATAGCGGAAGAACTGAAAATGTACGAGGACAATCCCGACGTGCGCTGCTATTACGAGCTTATGAAGTGCTTATATAAAAATTGCAGCGCAAGATACGACGTGGGCGGAACGCTCGGTTCGATAAACGAAATAACGCCGGATCTGCTTTACTTCTGCCACAAGGTCTTTTACTCGCCGTCGAATATGTCGCTCATAGTTTCGGGCGATATAGATATAAACAGACTGATAAAGATAATGGACGGGACGGTACCTGATATAAGATCGCATAGAGCTGAAACGGTGATACCGGACGAGCCCGAAAAGGTATATAAAAGATCGTCGGTATTAAAAATGGAGGTCTCCTCTCCCCTGTTTTCGTTCGGCGTAAAGGACGTGCCGTCGCCCGATAAAAAGGTGATGAGAAGAAAAGCCGCGGCGCTGTCGATACTTTTGGACATGATATTCGGCGAAAGCTCGGAATTTTACTGCGAGCTGTACGAAAAAGGTCTATTGTCAGGCGATATAGAGACGAGTTACAGCAGGGGCGACGATCACGCTTACCTGTCCGTCTCGGGCGAGAGCTCTAAGCCGCACACGGTAAAGCGGCGTATCATCGAAACGATAGAAAAGACGATAGAGCAAGGCGTTGACGACGCGGAATTCACGCGGTGCAAAAAAGTTTTTTACGCAAATTTCGTCTACTCTTTGCAAAACAGCCAGTCGGCGGCGTTTTCTTACCTTACGTTTTGCCGCGAAGGCGACGATATGCTGAAATATCCGGCGCTGTTGTCAAGCATAAACGCAAACGACGCCGTATCGTACTTAAAACAGATCTACAACGCGGATAAATGCGCGTTTACGGTCATAAAACCCGATAATCAAGGAGGATAAAATGTATCACGTAGTATTTAAGGCGTCTGAAAACGCATCATTCGAGTTTTCACCCGTTGCGTTCACGGTTTTCGGAAAAGAGATATACTGGTACGGCGTTATAATCGTCGTGGGTATGATCTTATCCGCTGTTTACGCCTTCTGGCGCGCCAAAAAGCTCGGCATAAAGATCGACGATATGTACGATTACGCCATATTCATAATCATATTCGGCGTTATAGGCGCACGCGCGTATTACGTTCTGACAACGCTTCAAACGCACCAGTACAAGAGTTTTCTTGACGTCATAGCCGTCTGGAACGGCGGTCTTGCGATATACGGCGGAATAATTGCGGGCATTATAACCGTTATCGTCGTATCCAAGGTAAAGAAGATAAAAATTCTCCGCGTTCTTGACGCGATAGCGCCCGCGGTGATGATAGGCCAGGCGCTCGGCCGCTGGGGCAATTATTTAAATCAGGAGGCTTTCGGCTGCAATACCACGCTTCCGTGGGGCATGAAATCGTGGGTAGTCCAGTCGGCTTCGAGCGGCAACAAGCTCGAAGGCACGGTGGAATATCTGACGTCGAACCGCGCGAGCATTGAGGCGCAGGGCATGACGGTCGACCCCCAGGGCTACGTACACCCGACGTTTTTATACGAATGTCTGTGGAACGTCATCGGCTTCATACTCATAAACATACTTTTCAAAAAGAGAAAATTCGACGGACAGATGTTTTTGATGTATATAACGTGGTACGGTCTCGGCCGCGCGTTCATCGAAATGCTGCGCACGGATTCGCTCTATATCCCGGGCACGCCCGTCAGAATTTCCATGCTCGTCGGCTTTGTCTGCTTTATAGGCGGTATAGCGGCTATGATAGTACTGGGTATAAGGGCAAAGAAAGACCCGGAAAAAGTGCTTGAAGGCGCGTATTACGGCAAGAACGAGTATAAGAACGAGCCCGAGAAGAAAGAAGAAAAGACGGAAGAAGAAGAAGAAGAGGAGGAGGAGACCGAGGAAACGGAAGAAGCCGACGATAAGGCGGAAGAATCCGAAGAAACGGGAGAAGCCTCCGATGAAACGGAAGAAACCGCCATAGAAACGGAAGACGGCGAGCCGGCGGAAGAAACGTCATCCGAAGAGCCGGAGGAAAACAAAACGGAGGAACAAGCAAATGGCGATGATAATTGACGGCAAAGCCATATCGTCACAGATAAGGAATGAGATAGCGGAGGAGGTCGCCGCGTTCACCGCGGAGCACGGCTTTGCGCCGTCGCTTACCGTTATAATAGTCGGTGACGACCCGGCGTCGCAGGTGTACGTAAGAAACAAGGAGAAGGCCTGCACGCAGGTAGGCATAAAGTCCGAGATAATCCGCCTGCCCGCCGAAACCGAGGAAGCGGAGCTGTTAAAAATAATAGACGGGCTGAACAAGGACAAAAGCATAAACGGCATACTCGTACAGCTGCCTTTGCCGAAGCAAATAAACGAAAAGAATATAATAGCGGCAATAGACCCGCAAAAGGACGTTGACGCGTTCAGCTACGAAAACACGGGCAGGATAATGGCGGGAGATTTTGATTTTCTTCCCTGCACTCCCGCGGGCGTTATGGAGCTTTTGCACAGAAGCGGCATATCCGTCTGCGGCAAAGACTGCGTTGTTATAGGCAGAAGCAACATAGTGGGAAAGCCCATGGCTATGCTTCTGATGCACGAAAACGGCACGGTCACAGTCTGCCATACAAAGACAAAGGATCTTAAATCACACACGCTGCGCGCAGATATACTCGTATCGTCAGTCGGCAAGGCGAATTTCATAACCGCGGATATGGTAAAGGACGGCGTCGTAATAATCGACGTGGGCATAAATCACCTGCACGACGGCAAGCTGACGGGCGACGTTGACTTTGAGGGTTGTTTTGAAAAGGCGTCCGCGATAACGCCGGTACCGGGCGGAGTAGGACCCATGACCGTTACGATGCTGTTAAAGAACACTTTAACGGCCGCAAAAAAGCAGAATTAACACATTATTTACAATTATATTTTCATACGGGATTGACAAAAACCTTTGTATGAGTTATAATATTGTGCCGCATGGAATCAGGTTATAAATACCGGAAACGGTTACCTAGGACAGCGAGTCTTAACGAAAGTGAGGAAAAATCATGTTTGCAATCATCGAAACAGGCGGAAAGCAGTACAAGGTAGAAGAGGGCGAATCCATCTTCGTCGAGAAGCTCGATGTAGAAGCGGGCGACGCTTATACTTTTGACCGTGTGCTTGCGGTATCTACCGACGCGGGTTTCAAAGCGGGCACGCCGACAGTTGAAGGCGCTACCGTTACGGCCACCGTTGAAAAGAACGGCAAGACCAAGAAGATCTACGTTATCAGATACAAATCCAAGAAAAACGAGAAGAAGAAACAGGGTCACAGACAGCCCTATACGAAGCTCAAGATCGAAAAGATCAACGCGTAATGACAAAGATAACGTTCTACAAAACGGAGGACGGTATATACTACGGCTTCCGTGAAAGCGGTCATTCGGGTTACGAGGACGCGGGAAAAGATATAGTCTGCGCCGCGATATCCGCGATGACCATGCTTATCATAAATACTGTTGAGGTGGCGCACGCCTCGCCGGTCGACTATAAGATCGATGAGGAGAGCACGGATATAGAGGTCATCTGCAAGGGCGCTTTACCGAAGTTTGAGGCGGATAAGAAAAAAAACTACGCGATAGCCTCTTTAATGCTCGGCTACTATCACCAGCTTCATGATATGCTTGAAGATTATTACGAGTATCTGGACGTAGATGAACAGGTACGGCAAATTTGATCGAGGAGGAAAAAGCTATGTTGAAACTCAGTTTGCAGTTTTTCGCACATAAAAAAGGCGTCGGTTCAACAAAGAACGGCCGTGACAGCCGCGCTCAGAGGCTCGGCGTCAAAAGAAGCGACGGACAGTACGTTCTCGCGGGCAACATAATCGTCCGTCAGCGCGGAACGCACATCCATCCCGGCGCAAACGTCGGACGCGGCTCCGACGACACGCTGTTTGCACTTACGGACGGCAAGGTAAAATTCGATATCGCAGTCGGCGGCAAAAAGCGCGTTAACGTTTACGCGGAATAATTTGTAAAACAAAAGGAACTGCAAGTTTTGCGGTTCCTTTTTCTATGCCCCGAAGGGGCAATTCACAAAAATCAACGGAGCTGTACGTCTTATTTATTCTCGCTCTTCTCTTCTTTTACCTCTTCTGTTTCTTCATTTTCAGTCTCACCCTTTTCGGGGACTTTTTCTTTTTTCTCGTCTCTTACCTCGTTATAGAAGTTGACTATAATGGACGTGATAAGGGCTACGACGATTATTCCGTAAATCCCGAGTATGACGGACAGGACGCGTCCAACGACCGTCTCCGCGTACATATCGCCGAAGCCTATCGTGGTGACGAGCGCGAACGAATACCAGAGCGCGTCTTCATACGTTTTTATCGACTCCTCCACGGACTTGAAAACGAACGAGAACGACAGGATCATAAGCACAAGCCCGGACATTATCTCAAACGCAAACGTCTTGCGCAGTATTTTCAAGAGCACGCCGAGTTTGATCTGCGAAAACGATATATAAATGATATGAAACAGCGCCTGCGCTCCGATAAGCACACACACGAGCATAACGCACATGGGAAGCATATCGGCGTAAACGGATGTTATGACCATAAATATAAAAAACAAAAGTAAAACTATGATTATTACGTTTACCGTTATACTGTACGGCTTGTGATTTTTCATCATAAACAGCACGCGAGACGAGATATTGTATACGATATACGAAACGCACGCAAAAACGACAGACGCCGTATCCATCCGCGCTGCAAATATGTAAACGGCGCATCCGGTTATCAGCGCGGCGAATGCAAAACCTACTATTCCGTTCAATTTCCTGCCGTTTTTCAAATATATACCGGATCTTATCGCAAGCGATCCGCCTATGGTCAGAAACAGCAATCCGCCCGATATATAGTTTGTATATTGAGAAGTGGAAAACTGAATCGTCACAATAAGCACGATCATCGACGCCACGCTGTCTACGAATCGCAGTATGCGCTGCTTCGTCGTCTCCGATATTTTTCTTTTGTTCCTTTTTTTCTTCATCACAACCTCGGCAACATATCAAACTGTTCGATAAACGTTTGATATATCATTTCGATATACGTAAACACCGTCGCTACGGCGCCCACCGCCGGTATCGCTATATTCAGAATGAGCTGACTTTTATACACGCGGTTATACGAGAATAAAAGCATGAGCGGCGCTATGAATATGAGCGGCATCGTCTCACCGAAGCCCATGCGTCCCGCAAGCAGATAGGCGGACATGAGCGTTTCCGCCGTAAAATTATTTTTCGCAAACGCAACGCCGACCGCAAACTGCAAAACGACGTCAAGCAAGCCGGCGATAACGAAAACTATCGCCGCCTGCACGCCGAAATGGAAGGAGTTGGTATTCGTTTTGAGGAATTCTCTGTACTCCTCGTGCGTTTTTCCCTGTTTTATGAATTTCTTCTCGCGCAGCTTTTCAAACAAAACGAGCGCAAGGAACACGAAGAAAGCGACGGGCGGCTTGGCAGGCAAAAACGGGAACAGATGCGGATCCAAAACGATAGTTTTGTTTGACGCAAGCAGCTTGATCACTATCGACGCCACCTCGTACGACACGGGAAGTATCGCAAACAGTCTGAATACTATAAGCGCCTTGCCCGTGAATATCTTTTTCGGTCTGTAATCAAGAAAGAACATAAAGAGCGTACACAAAAACAGGTCTATAAACAGGTTGAATACGAAAAATCCGCTCTCCTCGTATTTCGGACTTGCCTTAATTATAAATTCGGCAAGCGGGATCTCCGGCGCGTACTTTGCAAACGCGCCGATCAATATATGATCGTAAACATAATAAAACAGAGCCGCCACTCCGAGCGTAAGCCCGGCGTACTTGAATATGATCTGAAAATACTTTTCCCTTGAATTCAAGATAAGCGCAAAGTTCGCTATAAGCAAAAACAAAAGCGCAAACGAGCCGATGAAAGAAAACACGTTCGCCGTATTCTCGTAAGCCTCATCACCTATTTTGAGAAACGCTTTGAAAGCGCTCATCAAAAATCCCGCCTGACCTATGACCACGCATATCCATCCGAAAATTTTGAAATGTGTGAGATTGAGCGGGCCGCGGTATTTCATGTCGTTTTTCGCGGTTATCTCGTGTATTTTCACGCGCTTTTTCTTCTCTTTTTTCAAAGCAGCATCCCCGTTTTCATTATTTATCACTTATAGAATATCATACTTTACCCCGTTTTTCAAGTAGTTATACGGATTTTTTTAATTTTTTTTAAATTATGCGATTTAGTAGTTGCAAAGTTGCATATATTGTGCTATAATACACTCAAATTTTTTATTACGGAGGCTTTTTATGACATTCAAAAGTGAATATCTTGCAAAAGTCTATGACGACGTATGCAAAAGAAATCCAAACGAGCCTGAGTTTTTACAGGCCGTGGGCGAAGTGCTTGAATCGCTTGAGCCCGTTGTTGAAAAACGCCCCGACATTGTTGCCGCGGGTATAATAGACAGAATAGTCGAGCCTGAGCGCGGCATTCAGTTTCGCGTAAGCTGGGTCGATGATGAAGGCAAGGTCAGAGTTAACAGAGGCTACCGCTATCAGTTCAACTCCGCGATCGGTCCTTACAAGGGCGGCATCAGACTTCATCCGTCCGTCAACGCGTCTGTTATAAAGTTCTTAGGCTTTGAGCAGATCTTCAAAAACTCCCTGACCGGTCTTCCGATAGGCGGCGGCAAGGGCGGCTCCGATTTCGATCCGAAGGGCAAGAGCGACGGCGAGATAATGCGCTTCTGCCAGAGCGTCATGACTGAGCTCTGCAAGCACATAGGCGCCGACACGGACGTTCCCGCGGGCGATATAGGCACCGGCGCGCGTGAGATCGGCTATATGTTCGGTCAGTACAAGCGCATAAGAAACGAGTTTACCGGCGTTCTGACCGGTAAGAGCATATCCTACGGCGGCTCGCTTGCAAGAAAAGAAGCGACGGGCTACGGTCTGCTCTACTTCACCAAAGAAATGCTCGCCGAAAAGGGCATCGATCTCAAAGGCAAGATCACTCTCGTTTCCGGCTCCGGCAACGTCGCCATTTACGCGGCGGAGAAAGCCACGCAGCTCGGCGCGAAGGTCGTTGCGATGAGCGATTCCTCCGGCTACATCTACGATAAAGACGGCGTAAAGCTCGATATCATAAAGAAGATAAAGGAAGTCGACCGCGCGCGTATCAGCGAATATGTTAAAGCTGTTCCGACGGCGACGTTCACGCCCGGCTGCAAGGGCATCTGGACGATCAAAGCCGACGTTGCGCTTCCCTGCGCCACGCAGAACGAGATCGATCTCGAATCGGCAAAGGCTCTTATCGCAAACGGCGTAACGGCTGTTGCGGAGGGCGCGAATATGCCGTCAACTCCCGAAGCCGTCGCGGCGTTCCAGTCCGCGGGCGTGCTCTTCGGTCCGGCAAAAGCGGCAAACGCGGGCGGCGTTGCGACGTCAGCGCTTGAAATGTCGCAGAACTCCATGCGTCTGTCCTGGACGTTTGAAGAGGTCGACGCAAAGCTGCACGACATTATGGTCAACATCTATAAGAACTGCTCCAAGACCGCGCGTGAATTCGGCCTTGAGGACAACCTCGTCGCCGGCGCGAACATCGCGGGCTTCTTAAAGGTAGCCGACGCCATGCTCTGGCAGGGCGTTGCGTATTGATAAACGTATACATAACAAAATCTCCCGTGATCCTCGCGGGAGATTTTTATAACGCCGCGAAGCGGCTCATAACTGCGCGTAAACGCATCAGAACTGTAAACTCGCCGAAGGCGATCATAACTTTTTTTGCATAAAAATGTGATCAAACCGCTTTTTTGTTGGGTATTATGGTGAAAGGCCTTTCAGCTGAGGAGGAAAAAACGTGAACGACAAAGAAATAGTAAAACTGTTTTGGGACAGAAACGAGGACGGTGTGACAGAAGCAAAAAGGCAGTACGAGGATTACTGTATGTATATCGCAAACAACGTCCTGCACGACCGCCGCGATTCGGAGGAATGCTTTAACGACGCGCTTTTCGCCGCGTGGAACAGCATACCGCCGCAGAATCCCGAAAATCTCAAAACGTATCTCGGCAAGCTCGTACGTGAAACGGCGATAAACCGCTTTAAAGCAAACAACCGCCAAAAGCGCATAAAATCGGATATGTGGCAGTCTCTTGATGAGATAGCGGAAATGGTGTCCGGCGGCGACGTCGAAGAGAATATCGAGCTGCATGAGCTTTCAGCGGCGATCTCACGGTATCTGTACTCCATAGACGAGACGAAAAGAAACGTTTTTATCCGAAGGTACTGGTTTTACGATCCCATTGAAAGTATCTGTAAAAGGTACGGCTTCGGAAAAAGCAAAGTCTTGATGATGCTCAAACGGACGCGAGACGATCTCGCGACATACTTAAAGAAAGAAGGTTTTTTCATATGAAAGAAGAAATTATGAGAGCCGCCATCGGTGAGATAGACGATAAGCTTATCGAGGGCGCCGAAGTGGAGGAAAACAAAATGAAGAAAAATAAGTCGTGGGTAAAATGGGTCGCCGTCGCGGCGGCACTTGCGGCACTGACCGTTACAGCCGTTTTCACGCTGCCGCTGATGTTTAAAGAAGCGGAACCGATACAGACGCCCGACACGCCGCC